>JAIKZC010000099.1 GCA_024682575.1 Lachnospiraceae bacterium
GCATATGACACTCAAAAAAGTTGTTAAACCATAAAATGCGTGCCTGCGAAAAAATCTTTATTTTCGAAATATGCCATAAATTTAAGATAGTTCTTAATCAGAGCATATTTCTACTTTCTTTTCCTTACAAAATATGTCCCAAATACTCAGAATGTTCTTATCAGAGCATATTTCAACTTTTCTTTCTTTCCCTTTTTTGCCTAAAACGGCACATTCTCTCTGTTTTAGGCATACTTTCTTCTTTTTTCTTTCACACGGCTGCTGCATTTCTTTCCCTTTTTTGCCTAAAACGGCACGTTCTCTGTGTTTTAGGTACACTTTCTTCTTTTTTCTTTCACACAGCTGCTGCATTTTGAAAGAAATCGGAGAAAAATTTACCTAAGATATGGGTTTTGAAGTGTTTTAGTCATAAAAAAAGGAATGCAGACGGAATTGGAAAAAAATTTAGCTAAAATGGTGTTTATAAAGTGTTTTAAGAATGAACGAGCCTGATAATGCTGATTTATTTCCTATCCGGGTGTCCACAATAATTGTTCTTAGATTCTGAGCCGGCGGTTCCCATCAGCCACCGCGTTAGCGGCTTGCTCTTGACTGGATAAAAATAAATGCTACAATGCCTCGGGCGACGGAGAAAACCACTATTGTTCTTGAGTTCTTCGCCGTCGGTAACGGCATATAAGCATTTATTTTTATCTGTTGTCAAGAGTGGCGTCAGTTTGACAATAAAGTATAAATTTCAACCTAAGCCGAGAAAACCGAACAAGCACTTTATTTGTCTCCTGTCTGATGATAGAATATTAAAAGTATCGAAAAACGGAGGCAGAGTATGACGAAGAAGAATATAGGATGGATACTGGTGATAATTGGGCTTTTTATGCTTTTTAAGAGTGTGAGGGTTTCATCATTCGGATTTTTCTCAATCGGGGGAATAAGTACATCGAGCATTATTTTCGTGCTGATAATCTTATCGGCGATAGGTGTGGTTGTGAAGGGCGGTAAATTTACTTACGGATGCCTTGTAGGCTCATTCGGACTTATGGTTCTTTCGCTGATACTTGGAATGAGGCTGCATTTTGCCTATTCATCATTTACCGACATTTTACTGGTATTTGTCCCGATAGTCGTGGGCATTGGACTTGTAATAAAGAGTGCGTTAGAGAAAATGAAAGATTGATATCTGTTTTTATTATGAATATTTTTAACAAAAAGAAATTAGTAACGAATTCAGCAACGCTGTTTTTGGTAACGATCATGGTGCTGGCGGCGGAAATCTTTGGGAATAAAGAAATAATTTTCCCTGAGATAACGGCGCTTGCTGTGGGATATATCCTTTCGGAAAAAAGAAGCTGGAATGTGGATGATAAAAGAATGCTTCTGCTGATCGCGGTATGTGCCTGTATGGGAGTGGTGATCGTCAGGTATGTAAGGATAGGCGTGTTTCCGGAGCTCATGCTGGCATTTGTTTTTGCACAGATAGTTTTCTGCATTTCGGGGACAAGCTTTGCTCCGCTGATATCTGCGGTAGTCCTGCCGGTAATGCTGCAGACGGAAAGCATTGTTTATCCGATAGCGGCAGTGATACTGACAATTGCTGTCATAGTATGCAGGAGGTTTCTTATTCATTTTGGAATACGTGAGGATGAGGAATACATTCCAAAGAGATTAAATTCTGCGTCTGATATAAAAGATACGGTGAAAAGGATAGTCCTGGTCGTGTTGATCGGATATGCCGCATTTAGATTTGATTTCAGATTTGTGATAGCACCTCCGCTCCTCGTCGCTTTTACGGAATTATCGAGACCGGGGAATAAGGCAAAAAAGAAGCCCTTTAAGATAATTGCGGCAATGACGGCAGCGGCATTTGTTGCGGCAGTTTTCAGATATTTTATAACTATAAAGGGCGGAATGCCTCTTACGCTTACTGCAGCAACAGCCTCTCTTGCAATGCTTATTATAATAAATTTAAGCAGTGTATACCTGCCGCCTCTTGGCGCGGTAACACTGCTTGCAATGCTGATCCCTGAAGCTGCGGTCATAACTTATCCTTTGCAGATCGCAGTCGGGATTTCGATATATATACTGCTGGCAAGAACGGTCTTTGCCGGCAGCGGTAACATAAAAGATCAATAAATCCACTTTTTTGAAATGTGTTTATTGAAAAAGGAGATAAAAGGTCCAAATCCGAAAGTGCTTACCAGAGTTCCGAGACCTATGAGTCCTCCGGTGCAGAATGCAACTACTGTGCAGACAGCATCTGTGAAAAGACGGCAGCCAAAATAAGGAAGTTTGAGCTTGTCATGCATGATGAGGGAAACTGCATCATAGGGACCGATTCCCATATTTGATTCCTGGTAAAAAGATATACCGAGGCTTGTCACGATAACGCCGATCAGTACCCAGGCAATCTGTATGGGAAGGCTTGAGGGCTCGCCGAAGGTGTTTACCAGCAAACCTGCAAAAAATGAAATAACATAGCCGATGAATCCACCGTTGATGATGGTTCCAAGGCCGATATATTTTCTTCCGAATATGATCTGAATAATAAGGAACAAAACATTCGGAACTAAATTCCAGATTGCAAACGGAATATTGAAAATTTCTGCCAGGCGAAGATTCATCGCTGTGATCGGATCATTTCCAAGCATTGACTGTTTAAAGATCGCACAGCCGATACCTATGATGACTATTCCTATAACAGATCCTGCAAGTCGTCTTGCACTAAATGAAGCCTTATTTTTAACAGAATTGTTTTCTTCTATTTGGATGTTTTCAATAGTTTGGATGTTTTCACGCATAGATTCCCACCTTTAAAAATACGTTTCTAAATTTCTATAAAGCAGCGGCAAAAAAGCCGCAAATGTCATTGTAACATATAAATCATTTTTTGAAAGAGCAAATTTAAAATGCAAAAAGAAAAAATATTAAAAATGATAGAGGATATGGCGTTGGAAAATGAGGGCAAACGCCTTATTTTAGCGATAGACGGCAGGTGTGCTTCAGGCAAGACGACACTTGCAGATTTTTTACAAAAAAAATTAAAATGCTGTGTATTTCATATGGACGATTTTTTTCTGCGTCCTGAACAGAGAACTGAGGAGCGATTAGAAGAGGCCGGTGGAAATGTCGATCATGAGAGGTTTTATGAGGAGATATTAAAGCCGCTCCGGGAAGGCTCAGAGCTTATCAAATACAGGAAATTCAGCTGCAAAGAGATGAAGCTTATGCCGGAAACGGTGATTAGACCGGAAGAAATAAATATTGTAGAGGGATCTTACAGCTGTCATCCAGAGTTTTTTAATGTCTATGACTTTAGGATTGCTCTTACGATCAGTGAGGAACTGCAGAAAGAGCGGATCATAAAGCGAAATGGTCCGGAAAGGTATGAGATTTTTAAGAATAAATGGATACCATTGGAGGAGAAATATTTTAGTAATTTAAATATCATGGAGCGAGTGGATTTAATGGCGGAGCTCGAATGAATATGTTAAAATCTTGCATATATGGAACGATTTTTTGAATATGAATTAAAGGAAGCTGACCTTCAGCTAACGATCAACGGAATCGTAGGTCAGGTGATCAAGAAATGCCTTAAATTAAAGGCACATGAATGGAGCCACGCCAAATATACAAAAGGCGGCGTTACGGTCATTGGAATAGACGGAAATGTCAGAAGTGTTTACGCAAACGAGAAAATGACTGTCGGTGAGAGGGTCAGAGTCAGACTTACAGATCCGCCTCAGGCATTGGAAGAGCACCGGGTTGAGGCAGTCGAAGGTGAGCTTAAGATACTTTATGAAGATGAGGATCTTTTGATCGTCAATAAGCCGGCGGGAATTGTCGTGCATCCCTGTTTCGGACATTATTACGATACGCTTTCCAATATTGTTGCCTATTATTATGAAAATAAGGGTTTGGATGTTATATGCCGTTCGATAGGAAGGCTTGACCGGGAAACCAGCGGAGCATTGCTTTTTGCTAAAAATAAAGCTTCGGCGGGAAGGCTTTTCAACCAGAGAGAGATCGGTACAAGCGGCAGAACTTATCATGCGATCGTGCAGGGCTGGGTGGAAAAAGATTTTGACACGATAAATAAACCCATAGAGCCGATACCCGGAGTAAAGCTATTGAGGCGAACCTGTGAAGAGCCGAACGGACAGAGTGCAGTCACTCATTATAAAGTCTTAACAAGGGCGATGATCGATGATGAAAAGGTCAGCTTTATTGAGGCAAATATAGATACCGGAAGAACGCATCAGATAAGGGTACACA
>JAIKZC010000096.1 GCA_024682575.1 Lachnospiraceae bacterium
TTATCTATTCTTTCTTTCAGAACATTTTCATCCTCCCTGCCGGTCTCGGATAAACGCTGTCTTTCGAAATGCTTCCCGGCAAAAAGTCTTGTTATACGATTTATATATCTTACCGCTTCGCTCGTCTGCGGAAAGGTTCCCGATGCCTGCCATGCCTTAAAATGACTCGCCTTTTCGAAAATAAAATCCGGATTGTCATCGCGTTTGAAAAGTTTTTCAAGTTCAAAACCCTGATGTGCACTGTTCCATTCATACCAGCTTATATCCGCGAGAACTTCAGCTTTTGGGTATCGCTTTTTTAAGTAGCTGTAAAAGGAATATTGAAACATCTGGTTTCCGAGACCGCTGGTAAACCTTAAGACTATCATCTTCTCTTAGCCTTTCCAAGCCTTAAATGCATTATGTAATATCCAAAGGCTCTCTTAAAAAGCTTCCAGCTTTTTGCCGAAGGATGCTTGATATAGCAGCTTGCTGCCGTCTTAAATTCGCCCTTTGCGCGTCTGAACGCATCGGCTGTAAGACCGACGTTTTCTTCGACCCACTGCATCATTGTAAGCTTTAATTCGCATTCCTCGATCAGATAATTTCTCTTCATTTTAAGCGAAGTCCAGCTTCCGCCTCCGCTTTTCTTTATAACCCTGTGAGCCGCCATCACATCATCGAAGCGATATATTTTTCCCTGTAAAAGAAGGAAGGTAAAAATAACACCATCATCCACAAAATCATGTGCCCTGTAAAGGATCGAGTAATCAAGCTTTCCGTTTTTATAAAAATTCCTGCAGACATTTGAGGCTGTCTGGCCCGGCCATGCTCCCGCTTTCTGCCAGTCTGCAAAAGTATAGTCACCGCTCCATTTGTAAAGCCTTGTCTTATCAGCATCTTCCACAGGCTCATCGTGCTCTCCGATAAGTCTGAAGGAGTGTGTGGTTCCCATATATTCCGGGTGACTGTCAAGAAAATCAACCTGCTTTTGAAGCTTATTCTCATCCGTCCAATAATCGTCACCCTCTAAATATGCGATATATTTTCCCTGACACTCCATTGATGTAAGATAAACATTTAATGTAGGTCTTCCAAGATTTTTTTCTCTGAAAAGAAGCCTGAACCTGCCCGGAAACTTTTCGGCATATTCCCTTAAAATATCTCTCGTGTGATCTGTAGAACAGTCCTCTCCGACCACTATTTCATAGGGAAAATCCACCTTCTGCATAAGGATTCCATCAAGAGCCTTTCTTATAAATGGCTCATGATTATACGCTATTAATACGACTGAAAGTTTTGGTTTCATGCTTTTACCTCATTCGGATCTACCGGGATCACTTTTCCATCTTCAACCTTAAAAATATACTCACAGCTCTTTATTGTGGTAAGTCTGTGGGCTATTATCAAAAGTGTCTTTTTACCATGAAGTCTCTCTATAGCCTCCATTACAGCCTTTTCTGTCTCATTGTCAAGGGCGCTGGTCGCCTCGTCGAGCACAAGTATTTCAGGATTTCCGTAAAGAGCTCTCGCAATACCGATCCTCTGTCGCTGCCCGCCTGAAAGCCTCACTCCACGTTCTCCGACCTCTGTATCAAGACCTTCGGGAAGAGATCGTACAAAATCGCTGAGCTGAGCCTCATCAAGTGCTGCCCATACCTGATCTTCATCTATTTCATCATCATTGATTCCAAATGCCACATTTCTTCTGATGCTTTCATCCGCCAGATAAATAGCCTGGGGGATATATGAAAGCTTCTTTGACCAGTGCAGCGGATTCTCATGAACATTCATCCTGCCGTATCTGACATACCCCTCTCTTGGAAAAAGGATACCTAAAATAACATCCGCCATAGTTGATTTTCCGGCTCCGCTCTGTCCTATAAGTCCGACCGAAGAGCCAAGCGGGATCTTGAAGTTGATATTTTTAAGTACATCCTCATCAGTATTAGGATAACGGTACGAAAGATTTTCGATCGATATCGATGAAACTGCCGAAGCTGCAGTAAATTCTTCATCTTTATTCTTAAACTCAACGCCGACCATATCCTCTGTCTCTTTTAAGTCGTGATAGATCAGGTCTATCGAAGGACGAAGGAAGGTGATACCGTTCATGTAATTGCTTATCTTTCCTACTGACGGAAGGAGCTTGAATGCTGCTACCGCAAAGGCTGCAAGCTGCGGAAGAATGGCATTTAAGTCAGTTCCTGTTTTTAATTTATAAATAAGAACGAGCATTATTCCTGCGATACAAACGGTTTCTATCAGATATTTAGGAACTGTTCCGAAGAAATTGTTCATTATAAGGGCGTTCATTTTCTTTTCGCCGCAATTAACAAACTGATCCACGAAATATTTTTCCCTGTGAAGGATCTTTATATCTTTAACTGCACCAAGAGCCTGGTTTATCGCCTGATGCATCTTTCCGTCATACTTCTGATTCTGCAGACCATAGGAATGAGTCTTTTTCTTTGTAAAAAGTCGAAAAGCCCCAACGCAGATCACCAATATCAAAGCAACGGCAATAGACATTACAGGATCACTTACCAATAAATAAGTCATTAGCAAAAGTGAAAGAAGGCCCTCTGAAGTAACATTTAATACCGATAAGATCAACTGGAAAAGCCTGTCTGTATCCAGCATGATGTTTCTTATCATGTCAGAGGTATTGTGATCCAAATGATAGGTATAGGGCTTCTTCAAATAACAGTCAATAAGCCTGCCCGCACATTTCAGCTGATTTTTATATATAAAGCTGTACTGCGCATAATACATTGCTGAAAGAAAGATATTTTTTAGAAGGTAAATGACTATTATCACTATAACGAGAAAAATAAAAAAGTCTGTTACCGACTGCATATTCAGGAATTTATATACCGTTGATATAAGCGGATTTTCTTCCACCACCTCGGGTGTCGATATCAGCTGTATCAGCGGCATTATAAGCGATACTCCGACCAGCTCTGCCGCAGCTCCCAAAAATATCGCAATCAAAAGAAGAAACATGCTTCTTTTCTGTTTTTTATCAAATATATAGTTTAATTTTCTTAAAATATCTCTCATCTGTTCTTCAACCTGTATGACATAAGTTCAAAGATTTTCTGTCTGTTCATTCCGGGATAAAAATAATCTTCCAAAAGACCCTTATCAGTCTTTATTTCCCTCGCCCTCAGGCTCAGGTCATAAAGCCTTATCTCATGACCTGCAATTTTCTGCACAATATTGGCATCCATAGGCTTTAAGAGAAGGCCATAGCTTTCTACAATTTTATAAGGAAGTGCCTTAGTTGTCAGAAGAAAACGCGTCTTCATCTGAGAATCCCTGTATTTCAATCCATATAGATCGGATTCATAGGATAAAAGACTGTTTTCAAAATATGCATCATAAACTGAGCCCGACTCTGAAATTGTGGAAAATCTAGAATTTTCTCTGTGTCCAAAAGCGAGAGGCACCTGGAGGTCTGTCACAGCGTGAACCGCATGCTCTCCTGCATCGGCAAAATTACTTGTGTAGGAAATTCTTGGATAAAGGAAATATTTATCCGTCTCTATCAGATATTTAATGGCATATTTAAGCCAGGAACTCTCACCCCAGGCTGCAACATTTGAGGGAAGTCCGTTTCCGCTTATATCTTCTCCATCATGTTTTTCAAGCCAGTTTGCAAAGCCTTCCCACTGATCAGAAGTCCAGGCCTGTCCCCAGCTCGAAGCAAACTGGAAATACCAGTTATCATAACCATCATCTATCGGCTCAAAAGGAAGCCTTGCAAAAACGTTGAATTTATGCGCATAAAGGGACACTCCTCCGATCTGCGGATATGCAGAAGTAAATTCCAGCGCCCTTGACGCAAAATTATAAAAATCAGGAGATACGTAAAGATCATCTTCAAGCATGATGATGCTTCCATATTCAGAGGCATAATTTCCGCACTCTAAAATATGTCTTTTTAAGCCCATTCTTTCGGCATGGACAACGATCCTTTTTTCTCCATGCTTCCAGCTGAATTTCTCCGCACACTCTCTGACTTTTTTATTTTCACTGTAATCTATACTTATTATAAGTTCTATATTATCTTCATCATACACAGCAGACTCGATCGATCTTAATATTCTCCTGAGCGAATCGTCTCTGTTATATGCAACAACAACTATAGCCGGTTTCATAATGCTCCTTTATAAATAATAACCC
>JAIKZC010000109.1 GCA_024682575.1 Lachnospiraceae bacterium
GTCTTTTTTTCACTCTTCCTGTTATTTATAAGACCATATGCTGCGTAATTATCACTGCTGCCAAGCTGAACATTTATAATTTCTCTGTCATTTTTCCGATTTATCTGACCATTGGCTTTGTCAAACGCTTCAGCAGATGAACTCTTTACCATATTATTTGCTTCATACTGTTCAAATTTAATCTTCATGATTTTACCCCTTTTTTACTATGATCAAAAATCTTTTCATCCGCTTAAAAGATCTAAAATTTTTTCAGGATTTTTTGTCGCCTGTGTCAAGATTGAATAACCTGCCTGGCGCAAAATGTCATTTCTTGCCTTTTTTACCATTTCTGCAGCCATATCGGTATCCCTGATCTTTGATTCAGCATCCTGAGTATTTATCATTGTATTTTCATTATTTTTTCTTGCGCTAAAAAGTCTGTTACTGTCCACTCCAAAAATAATACGCTGACCATTTACTATCTGCATTGCATTTTTTATTTTTTCAATAGCTGTTCTTGAATTATCTTCATCGGAGCAATCAAGGTCACTGATTCCAATTCTGTCGTTATTAAGACACATATAACGGATAGTTATTACATTTTCTGCTGTTTTACTCTCCGTCCCCGACTGTATATTTAGTCCATACCATTCTTCATCACTCTCCACATTTACATTATACGAAACCTTCCCATCTCCTATACTGGGTACACCAAGGTAAAAACTGTCTGCGCCGGCACTGGTTGAAGCAAGATCAATAACAGTATTTCCATTTAAAAGACTTGTTACTGCTGATACAGCATCATCAAAAGACTGATTACTTTTAAGTATAAAAGATATAGTCATATTTCCAACAGCTGTAGCCGTCCTGACTGCAGATGCATCTTCTGCCTCCTCCGCGTAAGTATATGAAGTATCTGAATAAATATTAAATCTTATAGAAAAACTACTGCTGGAAAGAGGATTATGTCCTCCATTATCTGCATTTAATGCACCGGGATATCCATCTATATCGTCACTTCCTGTCCTTATGTAACCATTGTTTGTATTAGTCCGTCCTGTAAGAGCTTTTTCAAGCCCAGCTAACGTAACCGGCGAGACAGATTTAGTAAGGCTTGTCGGATAATACTTATACGAATGGCTGCTGTTGTCATAATAACTCGACCAGGACCACCACTCTCCATAATAATTATCCGTAGTAGATGTTGTTGGATATGTATAACTTCCGGGCGTATATGAAACACTATAGGTCATACCAGTACTTACTGCAGAAAGATTTATAGAATTTCCTGTATTATAAGGAGAAGTTGTTGATTTTGAACTTTGAGTCTTGAAATCATAAGTCCAACCGACTGCAGGAGATGAAGCTGTCGGATAACTACTCAGGTTTCCTCCCTCTGATGTCAGTCTTGGTTCGATAAAAAGATCATCCGCTGCGTCAAAATCCCTGTTAAAGGCATACGCAGCATCATAATTCATATTGGCTGTAACAGAATAAGATGATATACCGCTTATAGCCGTACCGGATGAAGGATTCTCAAAAGAGGCTGATAAAGAAACTGAACGCCCTGCAGCAATTTTTCCTCCATTCAGATTTTTAACAAGATCTGATATAGATGCATGTGTGGAAACCTTAAATGTCATACTAAGATCCATGACCGGTTTAGAATTTGAATCCACCAGATCTGCATATGTATCAGCGTCAGTCTCATCAAAAAGATCTGAAAGTTTCAGTTTATAACCATTATTTGCAAAATCTGTCCAACCTATTGATTTTGTTTCGTAGCTTTTACCATTCTCTCCAGTCCAGTTAAATGATAATCCATCAGCTTCACTAGCCTTAAGGTAAATATAGCCGACACCGCTTCCGGTATATGTAGAAACAGGCATCACTCCGGAATTTGCATTTGTTACTCCTATATAATTAGTTCCGCTTGTTGTACTGATGACTCTTTCTGACTCAACTTCTACCTTGTCCAAAGGTCTCCAGATCCTCTTGTCATCAAATCTTGTCTCGTAAAAAGTACGCCCAATCTCATTCTTTAATTCAGTTATCTCATTTTGAATATGTGCTCTATCCATATCTGAAAGCGTGGCATTTGCTGATTTTACTGCAAGCTGATTCATCCTCTGAAGCATCTTATTCACTTCTTCAAGTGCTCCATCTGCAGTATTCACAAAGCTTATGCCATCTTCTATGTTTTCAATTGTTTTATTTAATCCCCGGACTTTTCTTCTTAATTTTTCACTTACAGCCAGACCCGCAGCATCATCAGCTGCCCGATTGATCTTATACCCTGAGGAAAGCTTTTCACTGCATTTACTGCTTTCCGAATTTGTAAATTTAAGATATCGCTCTGCAAATTTGGCTGACATATTATTGTGTAAAAGAAATGCCATTGCCACCTCCAAAAACGATTCCTAAGATTATAAAAGCCTAATCTTTCATAACACTTATCTCTTGTCGTTTCCCTGTTTTCTTAAAACCTGCATAGTAATCCCATGCTGTAGCTATTTTATCAGCTATAAATAAATTCCATCCAATTGCATTAGTCGGTATTCCTGGACATACCGGAAACATGTGAAAACGTATCGCATTCTCTTCTCTTTTACTGATTCCATAGTATTTTTGAGCATTTGTCACGGCATCAAGAGGATGATAAAAGACATAATAGCCTTTTCTTGAACTCCGTTCTTCAGGCATTGTATAGCACATATCGTGAAGTAGACCTACTCTTACAGCGCTATATCTGTCTGTGCGAAAAAAGGACGAAAGCTTCCACATTACATAAGCAACTCTCAGACTATGTTCCCTGACATTTGATGTGTAATGTTTAGGAACTGCAGCAAGTTTTTTGAACTCACTGCTTTTGATAATTTCATAATTCGTACGCATATTAAAATCCTCAAGCAAAAATATTTCTAAATCTTTTATCGGCATTAAAGCTCTAAAAATTAAGGTATTGAAGGAAAAGCTTAAAAGAGTTAGGATAAAAGAAAATGAACAAAAAGAATATGAAATACGGCAATTTTTAATGCAAATCATATATTTAAGGGGGATTATATGTATACAAAAAAATTACTGACCATACTTTTTCTGAATTATCTTCCCATTTTTGTCTGGATCCTGCTTTTCCATAAGGGTTCTCTTATACTTCTTTTACTTATTCCCTTAAATATACTTATAATGACATTGGATTATTTTCTGTCCTACAGCTTGAAAGAGCTTAGGACAGCTTATATAAACCTGATCATAGCAAATACTGTCGGTTCGGTTCTGCAGGCATTTCTCTTGAAGAAATATCCCATGGAAAAAAGCTACTCGGCTTTATCAATGCTCATACACATATTATTCTTCTCTGTTCTGATACTCATAGGAATGCTTGTTTTGAAAAATCCAATGAGAATTAAAAAGAAAAAGATAGATGCAAAATTTGCCAAAGAACGGGAAGATTTTAATAAATATATGGCTGAACACATAGATGATGAGGATAAGGATCCTGACCGGGACTATGATGAAGATGATGATGAATACAATAAAAGTCGAGGTTATGATAACACAGAAGACACAGATATAGAAAATGATGAAGATGATAATGAAATAGAAGAATCCGATAGCGAAAATGATGACGATGATAAAGATTGATTTTCAGCAAAAAAGCCATTAGCACCGAAAAGTGCGTAATGGCTTTTTCTATATAATATTAATTATCTTAAGAAACCGTTAATTATCTGCTCTTCAGCCTCTTCTTCGGTAAGTCCTAAAGTCATAAGCTTATTGAGCTGATCTCCTGCGATCTTTCCGATAGCTGCCTCATGGATAAGCTGAGCCTCTGTGCTGTTAGCCTCAAGAGAAGGAACCGCCAAGATACGTCCCTTATCCATGATAATAGAATCACATTCAGTATGTCCGCTGCAAACTGCATTTCCAACAATCTTCAGATCAAGCTTCTGATATGAATGATCCCTTGCAACACCTCGTGAAACTATGTCTGCGCTTGACTCATCTCCATCAAGATTAACATCATAAATACTGAAAGCCTGCTGCTCACCATGAGTCATAAGTCTCTCTCTGACAACAAGATGTGCGCCCTTCTTTAATGATGCAGTTGTGGTACGCTGTGTAGAATCAACGCCCTTGATCTGTACCATTTCCATTTCAACAGAGCTTCCCTCGTCTATATGAACATCAGTAACAGGATTAAGGATGCGTTTACCGTTTCCGTCTCCTGATCCATAATGCTTTTCTACATATCTGACCTTGGAATTCTTACCAATATAAAATGTATGGATACCATCATGTTCTGCATCCTGTGTTCCACAGTTATCAATACCACAGCCGGCAACTATCAGAACATCACAGTTATCGCCTACATAGAAATCATTATAAACAGTCTCTTTAATTCCGCTTTCACTTAGAACTACAGGAATATGAACACTCTGTTTTTTTGTTCCATCCTTTATTATGATCTTAAGACCCTTGCCGTCTTCCCTGGAATCAACAACAATTTCATCTGTGCTGTTCCTTCCGATAGATTTGCCGTTTGCACGCAGGTTATAAGCACCTACCGGCAACTCGTGCAAGTCTGCAACTTCTGCAAGAAGTCTTTTCTGTACTTCATCCATTTTCTGCATTTTAAAGACCTCCCATTAATTCTTAAGTCTGTCGCATGCATCAACGGCAGATTCTGTTCCAACAAGTTCCGGAAGTATTCCATCAGCAGCACCGTGCTTAAAAATAGTTCCATTCTTTACAACTACGATTTCATCAGCAATATTCAAAATTCTCTCCTGATGAGAAATAATGATGATCGAACTTCCTGAAATTTCATTTCTCATGTTTTCAAAGATCCTGATAAGATTCTGGAAGCTCCAGAGATCGATACCTGCTTCAGGCTCATCAAATACAGAAAGTTTTGTCTTTCTTGCCATGACTGTAGCAATCTCGATCCTTTTAAGCTCTCCTCCTGAAAGCGAAGCATTAACTTCTCTTTCTACATAATCCCTTGCACAAAGACCAACCTCTGAAAGATATTCACAGGCAGCCGAAACTGAAATATCTTTACCGGAAGCAATTCTCAAAAGGTCAATAACCCTTATTCCCTTAAAACGTACAGGCTGCTGAAAAGCAAAGCTTATACCTTTTTTTGCTCTCTCGGTAATAGATGCATTTGTAATATCCTCACCATTAAAAAGGATCTGTCCGGATGTAGGCTTCTTAATACCTGCGATAAGGCTTGCGAGCGTTGATTTACCGCCTCCATTCGGGCCTGTAATAACTACAAATTTATTTTCATCAATCTCAAGATTGATATTTTTGAGTATTTCAATTTCTCCATTTTTTTCATTTTCGTCATCAACTGAAAATGAAAGATTCCTGAGCTCTAACATAAATCCTGCTCCTTTCTGAATATATAAAATTAGATAAATAAAACCGTTAATCTGAGCCATAGATTAACAGCATTTTTTTGATGCATGTAAGCCGGATGATCTGATCAAAACATCTGACTTTGAAGTTTAATCATACCAAATTATGCATATAAAATCCAGTGATAGCATTGCGTAAACGCAAATTACAGAAAAAAGAACATTAATTTTATATATTTTTACGCCAAATTTCCAACTATCTGTTAAAATTACAATTAGAATGAGGAAGGAGAAAATGGAATTATGAAGACAGATATATTTAAGGTTACTAATGATGGCACTGGCTGGGATCAGGCTATGGATGAAGCTGAACATTGCGGCACATACTGCGGTCTTGCAAAAAACGACAGTTTAAGACTTCGTCTCATGACAGAAGAAATTTTAAGTCTTATGAAATCAACTGTAGGTAAATTTTCAGGAAACTACTGGATAGAGAAAGATGAAACCAATACTTTTAAGATTCATCTTCAGTCTGATGTTTTCGTAAATATTGACCAGAGAGATGAACTAATGTCCGCAGCAAAAAGCTCCGGAAATAAAAAGAAAAATATATTCGAAACCATTAAAAGTGTCTGGAGCGATTATCTCGACGCACAGAGCGTGATCTTAAGTGATCCTAATTCTCAGATACATGTCAATATAATGGGTATGGATGTAAGCGCATCAGGTCTTCCAATGTACAGCTGGTCTCTCAACAACTATATTGAGAATTTACCTGCAAATGAATCCGAAAAGGATGAACTTGAGAAATTTATCCTTAAAAGTATTGCTGATGACCTTCTCGTTTCGGTTCGTAAAAATTATGCCGAACTTACAGTAACGAAAAAATTCAGTAAATAAGTTTTTAAATCCGGCTGGCGATAGGCTGGTTACAATTCAAATATAAAATAAGTCAAGCCTCACCTCTATTCAGAAAGGTGAGGCTTAAAATTATCATTCTAAGTAAGCAGCTATCTGATCGTATGAAAGCAATTCACCTATTACTATAATGATCTGCTGTAATGGAGCAGGTGATCTTTCTATCTTTATCTCATCATGAGAAGCATTTACTTCATAAATATCATCAGATATTTTTATAAATCCCTTAATTCTAAGAATTCTTCCACTCTTTGTATCTGACATAAGATCCTGGATCGTATTCCTGATCTCTTCTTCCGAACTAAATTCAAAATTTGTATAAAAAAAGGTCGAGAAGTGCTTTTTTGTGTCAGGCAGCGGTCTTATTCTGCCCTGATCCTCGTATCCGGATTCAGAGATTATTTTCAAAAGATCATCATCATATTCAGAAAATGGTCTGTCTATTATATTTCCGCCAATGCTTCTTTTACAGCTGAATTTTTCAAGCATAGATAGCAGTCTCGATCTTGTCTCCTCAATCTTTTCTTTAGAAACAAGATCAGCTTTACTGAAAACTATAGTTCCTGCAGCCGATATCTGTGAACTAAGATAATGCTCTGACTCCTCTGACAGATCCTTCTCAAGGTCAGCATCCACAAGACTGATGACATTTCCGGCCTCATACCAGTCATACAAAGGATCATCCTGCAGGCAATCGAAAAATTCACGAATATCATATATTCCCGAAGGTTCCACTAAAACTCTGTTGAATCCCTGCATCTTAAGTGATATGAGCTTCGTCTTAAATCTCCTGCTGTGAGCTTCAGAATCATCATTTATGCCAGTAGTGACCATTTCCACAGTGCAGTTATCCCCTTCGATCTCATTTAAGAGAATCCTGTCAATATTTACAGGCCCGAAATCATTTACAACAATTCCAACCCTGAATCCGCATTTTATAAGATATTCAGCATATAGCTTTATAAAAGTGGTTTTACCGGAACCGAGAAAACCTGTTATCAGATCGATTTTTATCATTCTTTTGTCTCCATTTATTATATCTAAAGAGTATTTATTTTAATATTTATTAAAAATAGCTTCTTCAAAAATATATCAGACAAAAGGGTTAAATACAATTCTTTCATAACAAAAAAGAACCCCGCAAAATTGCGGGGTTCTGATCTGTATTCTTTAATAAGAAAATCACATAAGCATTCTGAACATTTCGATAACCTGTTCTTTTGTTGCTTCGCGGGGATTTCCGGGATAGCATGCATCTGCAAGTGCATCATCTGCAAGCTGTGAAAGATCCTCTTCTCTGATCTTCTCGTTCTTCTCCGGGATTCCT
Organism: Lachnospiraceae bacterium; assembly: GCA_024682575.1. GTDB lineage: Bacteria > Bacillota > Clostridia > Lachnospirales > Lachnospiraceae > NK4A144. The sequence continues at coordinate 7,594 of JAIKZC010000109.1, forward strand.
ACATCCTTTGAAAGCTGTTTAACGGCATTGATAGCGGCATCCTTAGCTTCCTCGCTGCTGAGGCTGTCAACATTCTCTACGCCCATTGCACGAGCGATCTCTCTGTAACGGTCACCGCAGAAATCTCTGTTGAACTCCATTGAGATAGGAAGGAACATAGCACATGCAACACCATGAGGTGTATCATAATGTGCGCTGAGTGTATGAGCCATTGAATGATCGATTCCAAG
>JAIKZC010000120.1 GCA_024682575.1 Lachnospiraceae bacterium
AGCATGATATATCCGACCTTAGAAATCTAAAAACCGGATATATAAAAATTGGCGGACCACAGCTTTACACCATAGCATTTCTTCCTGAGGCAATAGAAAAATTCAGAAAGCTTTATCCCGATGTCAAAATAGAGATTGTAAAAGACAGTGCCCCTGAACTGTAAGAAATGCTCATGAAGCGTAAACTTGATCTTTTTGTTTCAAATCCCGGAAAAAAAGAAAAAAAATTCTGCTATGAAGCAGTCGCTGACATCGAACTTCTTTTATGTGTCCCTAAAAAATTTGAGATCAATAAAAAGCTTAAAGATTACGCTATAAAAGACCTTCACAAAAAATCTGATTTTAAGACAGCCGATATAAAGGATTTTGACGGTCTGCCTTTCGCGATGTTACGGTCAAATCAACATATGGGTGCTTCATTAAGGAAAATTTTACGTGATAAAGAGGTTGAGCCTTCAAACGTCATCGAAACCGACCAGGCCATCACTGCCTATGCACTTACTGCTGCCGGAACAGCTATATCCGTTATGTACGACCGTGCTCTGTGTTATTTAGGAAATGAGGCCGATGATGTATGTTTTTACAGGATAGCCGACAGAAAAATCAGCGAATCCATTTATCTCGTACATCTCGATCAGCCTGAAAATCCCGCAGTTGACGAATTTGTCAAATGTTTCAGACAGGTAATGGATCAATAAATAATACCCGGCATGTTTTCAGCTGATCTCTTCTCAGCCAAAAGCAAATGCCGGGTTTTTTAATTTATCTTAAACTATTATGACAAACTTTTATGATCAATACTGGAATACTGAAATTGCATTCTGCTGATCCTGTGCAAGGTTTGCAAGAGCTTCACTGGAAGCTGCGATCTCCTCTGTAGACGCAGACTGCTCTTCTGTTGCAGCACTTACGGTAGACATTGCATCCGAGATCTTATTGCTGTGCTTATTGATCGCTCTTACTCCTGTCTGGATAAGAACAGTTTCGCTTACCATAGTATCAATAGATTCTTCTACAACATTCATCTGGTTTGAAACTTCAAGGACAACGCTGTTGATGTTCTCGAACACACCGCTTAAATTCTCGATGGACTTTGTTCCCTCAACTACGGCTTCTCTTTCAGCATTCATCGATTCAACAACAAGTCTTGTATCTTCCTGAATATCCTTTATAAGAGCTGCAATCCTCTCTGTAGCACCCTGGGACTCATTCGCAAGATTACTTACTTCTTCAGCAACTACGGCAAATCCTCTTCCATGCTCTCCTGCTCTTGCAGCCTCAATTGTCGCATTAAGTGAAAGGAGGTTTGTCTGATCTGCAATGCTTGCGATAGTATCAACGATCTTTCCGATCTCTTCTGATCTTTCTCCGAGCCTGTCAACCATTTCAGAAGATTCATTAACTATATCTTCCACATGGCGGATCGTATCAATAGTTGCAACAACCTTGTCTCTTCCTGCCAGTGAGTGCTCTGCTGCAGTCTTTGAATTTTCTGCAACCTTCGCTGCCTCAGCCTTAACCCTGTCAACCGACTCGTTTACTCTCTCTAAAGATTCGTTTCCTTCTTTAACTGCGATCTGCTGACCTTCTATAAGTGAAACGACCTCCTGAGATGAATCTGCAACCTGTCCTGATGCCATAGCAGACTGATCAGCGCTTGCAGCAAGCTCCTCAGAAGATGCAGCGATCTGCTCTGATGCAGCACTGACATCATGAATGAGCTTTCCTACAGAAGCCTTCATATCTTCAAGCGTTCTTGCGAGATCTCCGAATTCATCTTTTCTATCTATCTTACCTGTATAAAGTCTGAAGTCTCCTTCCTTCATCTTTGTACATCCGATAGTAAATACCTTCATAGTCTGATTTATATCTTTAACGATGATAAAGCTGAAAATAAGAAGTACCAATAATGCAGCCATATTCATTACGATAGTCATAACAAGCTGCAGATCACTTCTTGCATCAGTTTCCTCAAGAAGAATTTCTGCATTTGAATCCGCAAGGCTTGCCAGATTTGAAAGACTGTCACTCATTGATTTTGCCGAACCGGAGTCCATTTCTTTGTACTTTTCCCAGGCTTCATCTGTTTTTCCATTATCGCAGAGTGATCTTATCTCTTCTATATCCGCAATGAACTCATCCCAG
>JAIKZC010000129.1 GCA_024682575.1 Lachnospiraceae bacterium
TCCTGAAGCAAGATATATAAGCATGACGCCAATGCAGCTCATAAAAAAAGAGCCTATTCCGAAAAAAAGACTGACATTGTTGATGCCTAGTACCATTTTTTCTATATATGCTCTTTTTGCAGTATCTGTTATTTCATATAAATATTTCATTTTTTGTCGCGACCTTTCAATGGTTTATAACTTCTCTCTGAATGCGGTTCCAGACGTGACGCTTGTTCCCGCTCCATAGAGGCGCGATGAGAAGGCGCTTGTCACCGTCACCGGTCAGCCTGTGAACGATTATATTATCAGGGATAAGGGCTGTGCAGTCTTTCAAGAGATCCAGATATTCATCCTCGGAGAGGATATTTACCTTCCCGTCATAATAATCTTTTGCAAGATCAGTTCCCTTAAGAACATGAAGAAGCTGCAGTTTGATGCCGTTGGCACCTGAACTGCAGACATATTTAACCGTTTCGAGCATATCATTTTTGTTTTCGCCCGGGAGTCCCAAAATTACATGAGTAATGACTTCGATATCTCGTTTGCGAAGTTCGTTTACTGCATTTTCATAGACAGGAAGTTGATAACCTCTTCTGATATATTCGGCAGTCCGTTCATGGATTGTCTGGAGACCGAGTTCCACCCATACGGGTTTGATTTTATTAAGCTCCGAAAGGAGTTCAAGGACATCGTCCGGAAGACAGTCAGGTCTTGTAGCTATGGAAAGAATGGCAATATCGGGATGATTTATTGCCTCATAGAAGTCTTGCCTTAATTTGTCTGCAGGGGCATAGGTTCCGGTGTAGGCCTGAAAATAGGCGATGTATTTACCGTCTTTTATTTTTTTCTTTACTTTTTCCTTACCCTGCTCTATCTGCTCAGTTATGCTGAGTTTCGGACTTGAGGCAAATTCACCGCTTCCGCCCTCGGAACAGAAGATGCAGCCTCTTGTATCAATGAGACCATCGCGGTTTGGACAGCTGCATCCTCCGTTTAAGGCGATTTTATAGATTTTCATTCCGAATTTTTCCCGGAGATATTCATTTAATAGTTTCATTTAATAAACTAAAATCCTTTTTATAATTCACTGTAATCCATATCTAGTGCGATCATCAGTCTCTGATCAGGGAACTCTTTTTGCACAAGATCGCGTATTTCTTCATAACTCTTTTTTCTGTTAGGAGAATCAAAGCTTAAGACCATATCAAAACGAAGTATATTATCTTCTTTGTTATAGTAAAATCCATGTATCTGGCGTACATATTTCTGTGCCATGACAAGCTTTCTTAATTTCTTTTCTACTTCAGCATATTCATCATCTTTGGTATTTTTTGAATATATACCTATAGCTGTAAGCACGACTTTGTGGACTTCATAAACTTTAAGCTGGACTCTTCTCAAAAGTACATCGATCTCGTTAGCACTTAGGGTATCATCTACTTCGATATGGATCGAGCCGTTGTAGTTATCGGGACCATAGTTATTGAGAATAAGGTCATAGGCTCCGTGAATTTCCGGAAATTTAAGTACGGTCTTTTTTATTTCGAGAGTGAGCGAAGGATCGGCTCTTTCTCCTAAGATCTGAGATATGGTGTCTTTAAGCATATCGGCACCGCTTTTAACTATTATAAGAGAGATCACTGCGGCTAGATAAGCTTCAATGCTGATTTTTGTCAAAGTATAAAGTAATGCGGCAAAAAGAGTTGCAAGTGAAACTACAGCATCAAGTCTTGCTTCTTTGCCGGATCCGATCAATGAATCTGAATTTGCCTTGCGGCCGCTCCTCAGAACGAATTCAGAAAGAAGAAATTTAACCAGGACACCGATGGCAACGATAATAAGTGAAAGTGGTTTGTAATCCGGCGTCTCGGGTGAAAGAATTGCTTTTACTGATTCAGTTAAGGAAGTGATACCGGCATAAAGCACGATCAGTGATATGATAAGTGCCGAAAAATATTCGATCCTTCCGTAACCGAAAGGATGCTTCTTATCGGCGGGTTTGCCGGCAAGCTTGGTGCCTATTATAGTGATCACGGAGGAGCCTGCATCGGAAATATTATTTACAGCATCCATCGTTATAGCGATAGAATGCGACACGATCCCGATGATCATTTTAAGAACTGCAAGAAAAACATTGGTGATAATGCCGATTATACTTGCCCTTACGATAAGCTTGTCACGGCTTTCGCTTTCTTTTACGATAGCATCGGTATTTTTACCGCTGCTTTCTGCCTCCAAAAAATTTTCTTTCTGCTTCATAAAAACCCCCTTTAGTTTTTGTGTTCGCCTATTATTTTTTCCATCCAGATCATGTTGTACCAGCGGCCGAATTTATAGCCGCATTTGTGAAAATCACCTACTTTCTCATAACCCATGTGTCGATGGAAGTTCTCACTGTTTTTTGTGAGATATTCATCCTCAACTATCGGATCCCCTATACAGGAATAAAGATTTATGATTCCCATGGCCTTCAGTTCTTTTTCCATTTGCTCGTAAAGAGCCCTGCCATAGCCATGACCGTGGAGATCGTGGTCGAGATAGATCGTCATCTCACAGCAATGATCATAGGCTGTTCTTCCGACAAATGGACTGGCATATGAATACCCTACTATTTTACCATTATCTTCGGCGACGAGATAGGGATATTTGCCAAGTCTTTCGGAAATTCTTGCCTTAAATTCTTCAATAGAAGGGACGTCATATTCAAAGCTTATTGCGGTTTCTTTGACGTAGTAAGCATAGATTTCAAGTAAACGCTCTGTATCAGAGAGCGCAGCGCTTCGTATATTCATTTTTCATACCTCTTAAATTTTTTTTCTTTATAAATATTAAAGCTGCCGAGGTTCTTTTGCAAGGCTTGATGTTAAGATTGTAAGGATAAGACTTAATAGAGAATGTTAAGATATTAAGGTTGACAAAAATTGTTGAGAAGATTATATTAACAAGTATACTTGCTGTTGCAAGTTAAAACATTAAAGCGTTGAAAGGTCGAATTTATGCAGCAGAAAAAAGTATTTCAGCTTCTGGTTGATAATACATCAGGTGTTTTAAGCCGTATCGCAGGTCTTTTTTCAAGAAGAGGCTACAATATCCATTCAATAACTGCCGGTGTTACAGCAGATCCCAGATTTACCAGGATAACAATAGTTACCGATGGTGATGATGAGATATTAGAGCAGATTGAAAAGCAGCTTAGAAAACTTGTAGATGTTCGTGATATAAGAGAACTTGAGCCTGATAATTCGGTTTACAGAGAACTTTGCATGATAAAGATCGAAGCAGATGCTTCAAAGAGGCAGGGTATAATTTCGATCGCAGACATTTTCAGGGCAAAGATCATTGATGTTTCAGCTGATTCACTGATGATCGAAATGACAGGAAACCAGAGCAAGATAGAGGCTTTCATAAGTCTTTTGAACGACTACAAGATATTAGAGATCGCACGCACAGGTATTGCCGGACTTCAGAGAGGCACAGAAGGTGTTGTCTGGTTTGACTGATAACAAAATGTATAACCACACTTTTCTTAAGAAAAGCGTTTGTTATAAATAATTATTAATAAAATAAGGAGACAAAGCTATGGAATTGAATGACAAGAACCCGATCTATTATGAATCTGACTGTAACCTTTCGTTACTTGATGGGAAGACAATTGCCATTATTGGTTACGGCAGCCAGGGACACGCACATGCACTTAATCTTAAGGATTCGGGATGCGACGTCATTATAGGTCTGTATGAAGGCTCAAAATCCTGGAAAAAGGCTGAAGAGCAGGGCTTAAAAGTATATACAGCAGCAGAGGCTGCAAAGAAGGCCGATATAATTATGATACTTATCAACGATGAGAAGCAGGCTGCAATGTATAAAGAGTCTATTGCTCCTAATCTTGAGGCAGGCAATGTTCTTATGTTTGCCCATGGCTTTAACATCCGTTATAAGCTTATCGTTCCTCCGAAGGATGTCGATGTTGTAATGATCGCACCTAAGGGACCCGGACATACAGTACGCTCTGAGTATCAGGCAGGTAAGGGTGTTCCTTGTCTTATCGCTGTAGAGCAGGATTACTCAGGAAAGGCACGTGATATAGGTCTTGCTTATGCACTTGGTATCGGCGGAGCAAGAGCAGGTGTTCTTTCTACAACATTTAAGACAGAGACAGAGACAGACCTCTTCGGTGAGCAGGCTGTTCTTTGCGGTGGTGTTTGCAAGCTTATGCAGACAGGTTTCGAAGTTCTCTGCGAGGCAGGTTATGATCCGAGAAATGCATATTTCGAGTGTATCCACGAGATGAAGCTCATCGTTGACCTTATCTATCAGTCAGGCTTCAAGGGAATGAGATACTCAATCTCCAATACAGCTGAATATGGTGATTACACAACAGGTCCTAAGATTATCACAGATGAGACAAAGGAAGCTATGAAGAAGGTTCTTGCAGATATCCAGGACGGCACATTCGCTAAGGATTTCCTTCTTGATATGTCAGATGCAAGCGGAAGAGTTCACTTCCAGGCTCTTCGTGATAAGGCTGCAGCTCATCCTTCAGAGCAGTATGGTGAGGAAATCAGAAAACTTTACAGCTGGTCAGATGAGGATAAGTTGATAAATAACTAACGGCAAACAAAGGTTTGTATAAAACTGCCACATGTGATAAAATATATTATTGCATGTGGCTTTTTTGTGTTTAGATATAATGTAAATCCGGTATTTTACCGGAAGATGTCATATGACAGATAGCATTTTTTTAGAGGAGGAATACTAAATGGGAATGACAATGACACAGAAAATCCTTGCAGACCATGCGGGATTGGAGTCTGTTTCAGCCGGACAGCTTATAGAGGCGGAACTTGATCTTGTACTTGGAAATGATATTACTACACCCGTTGCCATAAAGGTAATGGATGGTATAAATAAAAAAGATGTATTTGATAAAGATAAGATCGCTCTTGTAATGGATCACTTTATCCCGAATAAGGATATTAAATCTGCAGAAAACTGCAAATGCTGCAGAGATTTTGCAATGAAGCATGAGATCAGCAATTATTTCGATGTAGGACAGATGGGAATAGAGCATGCCCTTCTTCCTGAGAGCGGACTTACTGTTGCAGGTGACTGCATTATCGGAGCAGATTCACATACCTGTACTTATGGTGCACTCGGAGCTTTCTCAACAGGCGTCGGTTCGACCGATATGGCAGCCGGAATGGCTACAGGTAAAGCGTGGTTTAAGGTTCCGGGAGCTATTAAGTTTAACATCGTAGGCAAGCCTTCCAAATGGGTATCCGGAAAAGATGTCATACTTCATATCATAGGAATGATCGGCGTTGACGGAGCCCTTTATAAATCAATGGAATTTGTTGGCGAAGGAATAAAGAATCTTTCGATGGATGACAGATTTACCATTGCTAATATGGCTATCGAGGCAGGCGGAAAGAATGGAATTTTCCCTGTTGATGATATTGCGATCGAATATATGAAAGCTCATGGAAGCAGACCATATAAGGTATATGAAGCTGATGCAGATGCTGTTTACGATGAAGAGTATACTATTGATCTTTCAACTCTTAAGAGCACGGTATCATTCCCTCACCTTCCTTCAAATACAAAGACGGTAGATGAGATAGGAGAGCCTGTTAAAGTTGATCAGGCCGTCATAGGTTCATGTACAAACGGACGTATTTCCGATCTAAGAGTCGCAGCGGAAATACTTAAGGGCAAAAAGATCGCTAAAAACTTAAGATGTATCGTAATTCCCGGCACACAGAAGATTTATCTGAAAGCTCTCGAGGAGGGTCTTATAAAGACATTTATAGAGGCTGGAGCAGTAGTTTCAACTCCTACCTGTGGTCCATGTCTTGGCGGATATATGGGTATTCTTGCTGCCGGAGAGAGATGTATTTCTACAACAAACAGAAATTTTGTCGGAAGAATGGGACATCTTAAGTTTTTAGCGATCTTTTTGCCCTTAAGTATTTCCGCTGCGACTCTTAGATCGGAAATACGTCCGTTTGTACATGAACCTATGACGGCCTGATCAACTTTAAC
>JAIKZC010000137.1 GCA_024682575.1 Lachnospiraceae bacterium
TCATGTACTTCTACTTTGAAAATGTAGTTATTTGCACCGGTATTACCAAGGTAATATGTGCCGGCTTCAGGGATCTCCAAAGTTGTTACCGGAGCCATCTCATCCTTTACAGCGATGGTATCGGATGCTGCAACAACATCTCCATCCTCATCAAGGATGCTGATTCCGCTTTCTGTAGCGGAAGATGAGATCCACCAAACTGTTGCTGTACCATAGTCAGCTGTTGTGAACTTGATAGCGTTCTGTGAAGTTGACATGGTATTTCTGAAGTTAAGTCTCTTTGTAGATGTCCATTCATCTTCGAAAGTCTTGCTCTTCTCGTCTACTGATGAATTCTTGGCATCTGTTCCGTAATAGATAACTTCGAATGCGTCATCTGTTCCGGCAGTCTCAACTGTACCCTTTTCTTTTTCTCCGGTCTCAAGATCTCCTGCATCAAGAGTGTAATCCTTTGCCAGATCTTCATCCGAAGAATCGCTTTCCTTTTCGTAGGTCTGCTCTGTTGTGATCGTATAAAGTCTTGTTGCTCTGTTGTAATCCTCGTTATAAGGTGAAACAAGGGCATAATCACCAGCTTCAAGACCTGTGTATGAGATTTCAGTTACGGAAGTACCTGTAACGATCTCAATATTTTCATTATTTGCTATGGTTGTTTCAGAACCATCCTCAGCATACTTAACAAGTGCAACAACCGAAGAGTTGCTTCCTCCGGTTGATGAAACGCCTGCTGTAAGATCAGCTGTTCCTTCAACTGTGAACTTCATCACACCGGATTCCCACTTACCAAGCTCTACTGACTTTACTGCGCCTGTAGTGGAATTTACTCTCTTAACGATACTTCCGCTTGTAGATGCTGTTTCACCTGATGATTTGGTAACTGTAACATCCTTAAGAGATGCCTCATAATAGCCATCTGCGAATTTCTCACCGTCTTCAATGGCTTCCTTATCTGCTGCTGCAGTAAGCTCTGTTGCATCAAAACTGAATGTCTCTGTTACTGTCTCAGTTTCTTTGTCATTGCTGCTCTGTGTTTCGAGTTCTGTATCTTCAACCTCAACGGTATCCGATGCTTCCTCTTCTGTTTCCTCAGATGCTTCAGCGTCTTCAACAACTTCTACGCTCTCAGCATCTTCGCTGCTTTCTGTTGTTTCCACGGCTTCATCAGCTATTGCTGTTTCTGCCGGAAGCAGTGACATTGTCATTGCTGCGGAAAGAATCACAGAAAGTATCCTTCTCCTCAGTTTTCTGCTACCCATACCTTAATCCTCCATACGGATATTCATGCCCCAGCTTTTTTCTGAGCGCACGTTCTCTTTGCTACCCTCCAAAATAAATCAGAGTACTACTCCATCTTTAAAAATGGAAATTTCACGACATCCGCTTCTCTCAGAAGCCGTCTGCCTTCCTGATGCGGTCTCCAGAACAAAATCAAGAAGTCTGTCTCCCGCTTCGTCTAAGCTTTCACCTCCTTCAGCAACTGAACCCGCGTTAAAATCTATCCATCCGGCTTTCTTCTCATATAAAGCCGTGTTGGTCGAAATTTTGATAGTCGGTGCAGGAGCCCCAAAAGGTGTTCCTCTTCCTGTTGTAAACAAGATCAGCTGTGCACCGGCTGCTGTCAGATCTGTAGCACTTACAAGATCGTTTCCGGGACCTGATAAAAGGTTAAGTCCCTTCTTTTCAACGCGTCCCGCATAAGGAAGAACGTCTACTATCTGGGCACTTCCGCCCTTCTGTACACATCCGCAGGACTTATCTTCAAGTGTTGTGATACCGCCCGCTTTATTTCCGGGACTCGGATTTTCATAAACAACCTGACCGTGGTCTGTAAAATATTTCTTGAAATCATCAACCATCTTAACTGCCTTGTTGAAGACTTCCTTATCTTTACATCTTGAGAAAAGAATCTTTTCTGCTCCGAACATCTCCGGAACCTCTGTAAGTATCGTGCTTCCGCCCAGCGCGATGAGTCTGTCTGAAAAACGTCCTACTGTCGGATTTGCAGTGATTCCCGAAAGTCCATCGCTACCGCCGCACTTCATGCCTATTACAAGCTTGTCCGCACTGATCTCCTGTCTCTTAAACTGCGATGCATAATCCGCAAGCTCTTTTAGGAGTTTACTTCCTTCTTCAACTTCATCCTCAACATCCTGGCAAACAAGGAATTTAACTCTGTTCGAATCCTTCGCATCATCACCAAGTGCTTCCTTGAAGCTCTCAAGGGTGAGATTCTCACATCCGAGTGAAAGTACCAGAACACCTCCGGCATTCGGATGATGAACTAAATCTGCAAGTACTTTTTTGGTCTGCTCTAAATCTCCGCCAAGCTGTGAACAGCCAAAAGGATGTGTGAAGCTGTAAAGTCCGTCGATGCTCTTATATTTCTCATTTGTCTGCATTCCGGGAAGCTTACCGAGGCCGCCTACAAGATTCTGGTTTCTTTTTACCAGCTCGTTTGCAACGCCGTTGACACAACCAACTGTAGGAATGATCCAGATCTCATTTCTTACCGCTGCCCTGCCGTCAGCTCTTAAATATCCATCGAAGCTTCTGCCGCTGAGGCTTGGAAGTTCATAACTTATATGATCGTAGCTGTACTCAGCGCCTTCACTGAGCTCTGTTTCCGCATTGTGCGTATGAACCCACTGACCGGGTTCAATATCGCACTTTGCTCTTGCTATTACATTTCCGTATTTAATTATGTCTTCGCCCTTATTTATCTTCTTAAGAGCCATTTTGTGTCCGCGGGCGATCTTTTCTGCTGCTTTAACAGCATTTTCGCCCTCGAGAACCTTTTCTCCCGCATCAATGTCGCTTAATGCTACAGCGACATTGTCGAGAGGGTGTATGTGTATTGCTTTCATATGATCACCCTTATGCTGTCTTAACAGCCTTTACAGTTTTAAGGCAGCTCTTATATGCCTCAAGTGCGCCTACGCCTCTGATGATTGCAAGGTCAGAAATAACTGCCTCTGTAAGACCTTCGATCTTTCTGAGATCCTGACCCCACATCTTTTCATTTGAAAGAACATCTCTTACAAGATTTTCGATCTCATAATCTTTTCTTGCATAGTAGAAATCAAGTACCCATGCATCATCGTTTACTGTATATTCAGTTCCGTCAGCTCTTCTGCAAACAAGTCCGTTCTCGCTTCTGCTCTGGATATCGTTGCTGTAGAATGCGATATAAGCTGCAAGGCTCATTGTGAGGCATGTAGGAAGTGACTTAAATTTCTCAATATACTCAAGGAATGAAGGCATATTTCTTGCTCTCCATTTTGAAGTAGAGTTAAGTGAGATGCTTAAAAGAGCATGATCAACAAAAGGATTGTTGAAACGGTCTGTTACTGCTGCTGCGAAATTCTCACAATCTGACTTCTCAAGAGGAAGTACAGGAATTACCTCTTCATAGAGCATCTTGTTCATGAAGCCGTGTACTGTCTCGTCCTTCATGCAGTCACGAACGATGTTGAAGCCTGCAAGATAAGCGCCAAGAACAAATCCGGTATGTGCTCCGTTAAGGATTCTTACCTTTCTCTTCTTATAAGGTGCTACTTCAGGAACTACGTGTACATTAAGACCTGCTCTCTTGAAAGGAAGCTTCTCAGCAAGCCATTCAGGACCTTCGATATACCAAACACCGAATACTTCACCAACATCGAGAAGTGCATCTGTGTAGCCGTTCTCTTCCTCGATCTTCTTAACTTCCTCTGCATCGCGGATACGTCCGGGAACGATCCTGTCAACGAGTGTTGAGCAGAAGAGGCAGTCATTTTCCATCCAGTTTTTGAAGTCCTCTCCAAGTCCCCAGTCATCTGCATGCTGCTTGCAGCACTTAAGAAGTTCTTTACCATTGTTATCTATAAGCTCGCAGGAAAGAATGATAAGACCCTTTCTTCCTGCCTTGAATCTCTCGTGAAGAAGTACTGTGAGCTTTGCAGGGAATGATGCAGGCGGAACGTCGTCCATTTTGCAGCTGCCGTCATAAACGATTCCGGCCTCTGTAGTATTGGAAGCTACATACTCAAGCTCCTCAGATGCAGCGATAGCCTTAAGCTCTTCCCAGTCTGCATAAGGGTTTTTGCAGCTGTCTACAAGTGAGATAACTCTCTTTCTGTTTACAGCCTCACCATTCTCAGAACCTCTGAGATAAAGTGTGTAAAGACCTTCCTGCTCATTTATAAGCTCTGTAAGTCCCTGTGAAATAGGCTGTACAAGAACTGCCTTGCCGTTGAAATCAGCCTTTTCATTTGACATATCGAACCAGTAATCAACGAATGCTCTGAGGAAATTTCCCTCGCCGAACTGAAGAAGCTTTACAGGAGCCTGCTCCAGAACATATCCGTCATAGCCTGACTTTTTCAGAACCTCATAATTCAATTTTTCCATTTTCACTTATCTCCCTTCTCAGATACCAAAGTATCTCTCAGCATTTTTATAGCTGATTCCTTCAACTATTTTCTTAAGTGACTCTTCCCTTGCAGGATATTCTCCGTTTTCTACCCAGCCGCCGATCAGATTGCAGGCTATGCGTCTGAAATACTCGTGTCTGGTATATGAAAGGAATGATCTCGAATCTGTAAGCATTCCTATGAAGTTTCCAAGAAGTCCAAGGTTTGCAAGAGATCTCATCTGCTCTTCCATTCCGTCTCTTGTATCAAGGAACCACCATGCTGCTCCAAGCTGCATCTTTCCGGGAACCTCATCTGACTGGAAAGCACCGAGGCAGGTTGTGATCTCATTGAAATCATTGTGATCAAGTGAGAATACTACTGTCTTCGGAAGTTCATTTGTGCTGTCAAGATCTGAGAAAAGACCTGCAAGTGCTTCGCCGCTGTTGCTCTTTGCGATCATGTCGAAACCTGTATCCGGTCCTTCGATCTTGAACATCTTCTTATTTACATTTCTTGCACATGAGTAATGGATCTCCATTACGATATTTTCTTTATGATATTTTCTTGCGAGTGAAAGAAGTACTGTTGTCTGATATTTCTCTGCCTCTTCAACTGTGATAGTCTCACCGGCCATAGCCTTCCTAAAGATCCTGTCTGCCTCTTCCATTTCGCAGGGACGATAAAATACATAATCGATACCGTGATCGGAAGCCTTGCAGCCGTGTGCCTTGAAGTAATCTATTCTCTCGTTTAATGCTTCACATACCTCAGCAGCGCTCTTAAGTTCATCCTTGCCGACTGCCTTTGCAAGTTCTCCGATATACTCCTTAAATCCGTCCTTGCAGATGTTGATAGCCTTATCAGGTCTGAATGACGGGCAAACCATAAATTCGATGGAATCATCTTTCTTTATAAGTTCATGATATTTAAGGTCATCGATCGGATCATCAGTTGTTCCTACATATTTAACGTTTGACTGTCTGATGATGCCCCTTACTGTAAGGTTAGGATCATTTGCAAGCATATCGCTTGTCTTATCCCAGATCTTACCGGCATTGTGCTCGTTTAAGTCTTCTTCAACTCCGAAATACTTATGAAGCTCTAAATTTGACCAATGGTACATCGGATTGCCGATAGCCATTTCCAATGTTTTTGCAAAAGAAAGGAATTTCTGGAAAGGCTCTGCATCGCCGGTAACTATGTTCTCATTTACTCCGTTAGATCTCATAAGTCTCCACTTATAATGATCTCCGAAATAACTTCCGTCGCTGTTGCGTCCTCCAAGCCAAACCTCTGCAATGTTGCTGTAACGTCGATCCTCATAGATCTCCTTAGGAGAAATATGACAATGATAATCAATGATCGGCAGTTTCTCAGAATAATCGTGGAAAAGATGTTTTGCTGTTTCAGTCTGCAGCAAAAAGTCCTGATCCATAAATGCTTTCATGGAAGAACCTCCTATGTTCTGCTTTATATATATTCACTTTTTAATAAGTTTACTCACGGATTTCACTCGAGCAGTTTAACTGCCCGAGTGTAACGAAATGATCAAAAGATATATTTTGTAAGCAATTTAAGTTTAGTTCAAGTTTGTATCTATGTCAATGCACTTGTCAAAAAATCAGTGGTTCTTCGGTGATAAAAGCAAAATAACTATCAGGCTTTTTCACTATCTCTTTTCATGCTCTGAGCCAGCAGATAATCGGTTGTCTTTGAATTTCGGTAAGCCCTTGGTGAAAGACCGTATTCCTTTTTAAAGGCATCCTTAAAATAGTTGCTGTCCGAAAATCCGGAATTCATAGAAACCTCCGTGACCGAATGATCTGTGGAGATCAGCTCAAGTGCCGCATGGGTAAGTCTTGTATGACAGAGATATTCCTTCATTCCGCAGCCTGTGATCTGGCGGAATCTCCTGCTGAAGTAACTGGGAGAAAGGTTTACGCTCTTTGAAAGACTTTCTAATGTAATATTCTGATTATAATGCTCTGTGATATACTGTGCGGACCTTAAGATATCAGAGTCCATGTCTCCGTCGCTCACCGTCTTTCCTGCCTTGGCAACGCAGCAGCGGTTACAATACAGAAGAAATTCCTTGAGCATAAGCTGCATGAGTACCTTTGTACTTTCATCATCAACCTTATCCTCTTTTAGCATTGACTCTAAAACATTATCAATAGTCGATCTGTATGCCCTCGGAATATGTGTAAGATTTGCCGAAAGAAATTTTTCCTTCAAATTTTCTACTATAGGTCTTCCATCGTCATCAAGATCCTCTTCATTAAAGTAGATATTTATTCTTTCGCACTGGGTATTGTACTTATTATAATGTGGTTCTCTCGGCGGTATAACGATGAAATCTCCGCCCTTCATTTCATAAAGATTGTCATAGATGAAGCATCTGCAGCTTCCGGATTTGACGTAAAATAATTCGTAATAATAATGGAAGTGATTTTCCACCATTTTAAAATCTTTTCCTCTTATAACGGAATTAATATAGACTCTGTCAATGTTTAAATCTGATACTCTCATAGTAAAACACCTCTCTTGATCGGGCAGAAATCACAAAAGCATCGGATTCCCCCTTTCCGAATGCATATATATTTCTCGCCTTAGCCAAAAATCATTAGATAATCCGCTGTATTCTCGTCAATTTAACAAGCAATACCGCTGATTTATTTCTCTTGCCTTGTATATTATAACATACATAAGTAAAAAAAACAGTGCTTTGAATAAAAAATCGTACAATTACAAGTATTTTTAATTATTGCCATGAGTTATCTTATATACAACGAAAGACAAAAGAAAAAAGTAAGCAAAACAGCAACCCATTAACAGACAATTTACTATTATTAGTCTTCTCAATCTTTTTAACCTTTTTAACCTTTTAACCTCAAATTGCCCGGAGAGTGCTTCAGGAAAGTGACGCTCCCCGGGTAAAAATTTTTAAGAAAATAATGTTTTTCTTTTCCCCCGCAACAATACAGGTTCAGGTTAAGCTCAGGTTTTCAGATCGAAGATAGAGGGAGGCAGACAGCAAATGATTCAATTTGGATTAAGACTTCACGATTCGGAGGCCCTTCCTTTAGAGGAACGTCTGAAAAAGGTAAAGTCGCAGGGATTCAGCACAGTACATCTTGCCCTTTCAAAGATCGGACTTCCATCCGGAATGGACGAAAGAGGATACGGTGTTTTAACTCCCGGTTATGCATTTTATCTTAAAAAGATATTTGCCGATGCAGGCATCAACATTGCGATCATCGGATGTTACTTAAATCTTGGACATCCCGATGAAACAGAATGGCAGAGACTGAGAAAGATCTACAGAGCACATTTAAGATTTGCAAGAGATTTAGGCTGCGGTATGGTCGGCACAGAAACAGGCGCCCCAAACCCGACCTATAGTTATGATAAAGAGAGCTGCCACTCACGAGAGGC
Source organism: Lachnospiraceae bacterium (assembly GCA_024682575.1). GTDB lineage: Bacteria > Bacillota > Clostridia > Lachnospirales > Lachnospiraceae > NK4A144. The sequence continues at coordinate 7,830 of JAIKZC010000137.1, forward strand.
ACTCGAGATCACAAAAAGACATTTAAGCGAAGTTGTTTCCGATGCCGAAAAGATCGGCATGACAATAGGTATAGAACCGGTTTACAAGCATATCGTCTGGAACAGTGCCAGAGCAAGAGAAGTTCTCGACAGTATTGCTTCTCCCGCACTGCAGATCATTTTTGATCCTGTAAACCTTCTTCACCCGGACAACTTAAACGAAAGAGACGAAGTTATCAGCAAAGCGATTGAGGATCTCGGCGATGAGGTCGCCCTAATTCACCTTAAGGATTATGTCCTTAAAGATAACGCCGGAGAAAAGAAAATGGAATGTCTCGCTCCCGGTCTCGGAGAAATGGACTATTCCAGAATTCTCAAATTCGCCTGCGAAAAGAAGCCTTTTATACAGGCAACTTTGGAAAACACAAAACCGGACAATGCCGAAGCGGCACGAAAATTTCTAGAGGTGAAATCTAATGACTGGGCTTAAGCTTATGACTGACTCAGATGAGAAAATAAAAAATTATATTGATTATATGATAGAGAATTCCACGGCAGAGATGCCCTACTGGAATCAGGAAAAAATACGAAGCGGTAAAGCCAACAAATGGAATTACATCGATGGCTGTATGATCACAGCCATCCTTGAGCTTTACGAGATCACTCAGGATCAAAAATATGCAGATTTTGCAGATTCATTCGTAGGCTGGTTTATAAATGATGACGGCAGCGTAAAAACCTATGATCCGGAAGAGAAAAATCTCGACCATCTTGGAGCTGCAAGAAATCTTTTCAAGCTTTACGACATCACTAAAAAAGAAAAATACAGGAAGGCCATGGAGGTTTTCCGTCACCAGCTGGATATCCAGCCGAGAACCAGTGAGGGAAGCTTCTGGCATAAGAATATTTACCCCAATCAGGTATGGCTCGACGGTCTTTACATGGCTGAACCTTTCTATATGACATATGAAACAAGATACAACAGAATGCGCTTCTGTTCTGACAGTTTCAAACAGTTCGAGATAGTTAAAAGCCGCATGAAAAATACCGGAAACGGTCTTTATTATCACGGTTATGACGAATCCAGAGAGATGTACTGGGCAGATAAGAATACAGGATGTTCCCAGTGCACCTGGCTCCGTTCAATGGGCTGGATGATGTGCGCTCTTGTAGAGACAGCAGCAGCCATGGACGAGTCACTTTATTACGAATACAGAACATTGGGAAAAATGCTTAAAGATGCGGCTGATGCCCTTGCCGACTGGCAGGATGAAAGCGGTCTTTTCTATCAGGTCGTTGACCATCCCGAAGCAGCGGGAAATTACCTTGAGACTTCAGGAACCGCACTTATAGCATATGCACTCCTTAAAGGAGTCAGACTCGAAATACTTCCTGATCGTTTCGAAGCGATCGGAGAAAAAGCTTTCGAAGGAATAGTAAAGAACAAACTTAAATTTAAGGAAGATGGTGTGATCTCCTTAAGTGATATTTGTCTTGTAGCAGGTCTTGGCGGTGAAAACCACCGTGACGGGAGTATGGAATATTATTTCAGCGAGCCTATAGTTGATGATGATGCAAAGGGATCAGCTCCATTTATACTGGCTTACACTGAGATCTTAAGAAGGAAGAAAAAAGCATGGAATTTGAAATTATAGAAATATTCAACCGCAGCGTGACCATAGAGGTTGACAGCGGTTATAAATATCGTTCTAAAAATTCTTTTAAGGTTTATATAAACGGAGAGCTTCGTGCAGAGAAGAAAGAAAATGTAATTTCTATCTCCTCTCTTACTCCCGACACTGTTTACCTCATAACGATCGAGGATTCCAATAAAAACAGATGTGAAAAATCTTTCAGGACTCTTGAAGAATCAGTTCTCCTGGACGTAAGCAAATTCGGAGCTGTAGCAGACGGTAATTATGATGATACGGCACCTATACAGGCAGCGATCCTTGCATGCCCTCCAAAGGGAACCGTATATTTTCCCAGAGGAACCTATCTTTCAAGACCTATTTTCTTAAAGAGCAATATTACACTTTATCTCGATGAGGAAGCAGTTATCATGGGCTTCCCCGAGCGTGAAAAATATCCTATCTTACCGGGTATGGTTCAGCGCACCGACGAAAGTGATGAATATAATATCGCAAGCTGGGAAGGAAATCCACTCTCCTCTTTTGCCTCTCTTATCACAGGCATCGAGGTTCACGATGTAGATATCATCGGCGGCGGCTGCATTGATGGCAATGCTTCAAACGGCGACTGGTGGGTGAATCCTAAAGTCAAGCGAGGCGCCTGGAGACCAAATATCGTATTTTTATGCAAATGCCACGATATCAGAGTTCAGAACGTGCTTATAACAAATTCACCCGGATGGACGGTTCATCCTTACTACAGCGATCATCTTAAATTCATGAACATTATCATCGAGAATCCTTACAATTCTCCTAATACAGATGGATTTGATCCCGAAAGCTGCACTGATGTTTCACTTATCGGTTCGAGAATCTCCGTTGGTGATGACTGCGTAGCTATAAAGAGCGGCAAATATTATATGAGCCGTTATCATTTCAAACGCACAAAGGGCATCAACATAAGAAACTGCTTCTTTGAAAGAGGCCACGGCAGCGTGACTATAGGAAGCGAAATGGCCTGCGGTGTTGACGGAGTAAGCGTTTCCAACTGCGTATTCAAGGGCACAGACCGAGGTATCCGCTTAAAGACCAGGCGCGGACGCGGCAAGAGAGGTGTTATCGACAATCTCAGATTTGAAAATATCGAAATGGCCGATGTAATGATGCCTCTTACAGTAAATATGTTTTATTACTGTGATCCGGACGGTCATTCAGACTACGTACAGGATCAGGAAAGATACCCTGTCGACGAGCGTACACCAAAGATCGGTACCATTACTGTAAAGGATGTCGACTGCACAGGTGCAAATGCTTCATTCGCCTGCTGCTACGGACTTCCGGAGCAGCCTATAGAAGGGCTTGAGTTTTCCAATGTAAATGTTTCTTTCCTTCCGGAAAGCGAACTTCATCCGGTATGTCCTATCATGATGGACAATTTCCCGGAACTCAAAGGAAAGAGTTTCTTCTTAAAGAATGTAAAAAAAGTAATCCTCAATAATGTAAATATTCAGGGTTCCATAGAGGAAGCCGAGTTTATAAATACTGATGTAAACGGAGAAGTTGTTTACGAAGACAGTAAAGCCCGCGCTGTATAAGCCGGGCTCTGCTCTCTTTATCTGCACATAGGAGGTGCATATGAATAAAAAATATGATCTGGTTACCTTCGGAGAAGTCATGATGCGTCTTTCTTCACCGAATTCAAGCCGGGTCGCTGAATCAGATTCTTTTAATAAATGTGCCGGAGGTTCCGAGCTCAACGTTGCGGCAGGTGCATCGATCCTCGGAGCTAAATCAGCTTTTATAACAAGCATTCCGGATAATTTCAACGGAAATTATGTTAGAAGTAAGATTCGTGAAAAAGGCGTTTTTGATGAGTATGTTCTTACCGATGAAAGCAAGGATGCACGTCTTGGCATCTACTATTACGAATTCGGTGCTTCTCCCAAAAAGCCCACTGTAGTTTATGACAGAAATGATTCATCTTTTTCGAAGATTTCTCTGGACAGTATTCCTGAAGAAGTATTTTCTTCCACAGAAATTTTCCATACCTGCGGCATTTCACTTGCCTTAAACAAAAACTTAAATTCTGTCACCAAAGCTCTAATTAAGAAATTCAAAGAGCACGGTGCTCTCATATCTTTCGACTGCAACTTCCGCGCAAACCTCTGGTCTGTAGAGGAAGCAAGAGCTGCAGTAACAGAAATTCTCCCGTTGATCGACATCTTCTTTGTTTCCGAAGAAACTAACTACCATATGATGGGCAGAACCGGTACTCTCGAAGACATCATGAAGAGCTACAGCGATGAATACGGAGTAAGCCTTGTATTTACAACACAGCGTAAGGTTAAGAGTCCCAAAACTCATGATTTCACCTCTATCGCTTACGATGCAGCCGCTGACAGATACTTTACCGAAAAGCCTTACGAGGATATCGATATCGTAGACCGCGTCGGCTCAGGTGATGCATATTGCTCAGGCGTTCTCGGAGGACTTATAAAGCATTCCGATACTCTCACAGCACTTCAGTACGGAAATGCTGCAGCCGCTATTAAATGCACAGTTCCTGGCGATATGATCTCAACAGATAAAAAAGAAATTGACAGTATCATAAGGGAACATAACACAGATGGTCCCAAGCATGAAATGAATAGATAAAAAGTTAAAGGAGGCTCAAATAATGGACACAAGATATTCATGTAACCCAGAAGATTTCAAAAGATATAACACAGATGAGATAAGAAAGGAATTTCTTATTGAGAATCTTTATGTTGATGATAAGGTAACTGCTGTTTACAGCCATGTAGACAGAATGGTAACTCTCGGTATCAAGCCTGTAAACAAGGCACTTTCTATCGATGACGGCATCGATGTATGGCACAATTTCGGAACAGAATTTTTCCTTGAGCGCCGCGAGATCGGTATTTTCAATATCGGCGAAGCCGGTTCCATCGAGGTAGACGGAACAAACTACGCTTTAGGCCACGGCGACTGCCTCTATATCACAAGAGGCGCAAAGAGCGTTCATTTCTCATCTGACAGCTCTTCTGCTCCGGCTAAATTCTTCGCAGTTTCAGCACCTGCTCATACAAGCTATGAGACAAAACTCATCAAGATCGCAGATGCAAACAAGCGTCCCTGCGGTTCTGCTGAAGAAGCCAACAAGAGAACCATCAATCAGTTCATTCATCCGGATGTATTAAAGACCTGCCAGCTTTCAATGGGTATGACAGTTCTTGAGCCCGGCAGCATCTGGAATACAATGCCGGCTCATACACATGAGAGAAGAATGGAGATCTATACCTACTTCGATCTCGGTGAAGATGATGTTGTATTCCACATGATGGGACAGGGCAATGAGACACGTCACATCGTAATGCATAACGAAGAAGCCGTTATTTCTCCTTCATGGAGCATCCACTCAGGTGCAGGCACAAAGAACTACACCTTTATCTGGGCAATGGGCGGCGAAAACCAGACTTTTGATGATATGGACAATATCGAAAAGAAAGATCTCAGATAATTTATTTCAGACTGAATTTACTATAGGAGGTATAAAATGTCAGGATTTAATATGGACAGTTTTTCCCTTAACGGAAAAGTTGCTCTCGTAACCGGCGCAAGCCACGGCATTGGAATGGCAATTGCCCAGGCACTTTATCAGGCAGGCGCAAAGGTTGCATTTAACTCAAGCTCAGAAGCAGGTCTTGAAAAAGGTCTCGCAGGCTATAAAGAACTCGGCGTAGAAGTTAAGGGCTATGTTTGTGACGTTTGCGATGAAGCAGCAGTCACAAAGATGGTAGCTGACATCGAGAAAGAGCTCGGTGTAATCGATATCCTCGTAAACAACGCAGGTATCATCCGTCGTATCCCTATGACAGAGATGAGCGTAGAGGAATTTAAGAAGGTCGTAGATACAGACCTTAACGCTCCTTTCATCGTTTCCAAAGCAGTTATCCCCGCAATGATCAAAAAAGGTCACGGCAAGATCATCAACATCTGCTCTCTCATGAGCGAGCTCGGCCGTGAAACTGTTTCTGCTTATGCAGCTGCAAAGGGCGGTCTCAAGATGCTCACCAGAAATATCTGCTCTGAGTTCGGCGAAGCCAATATCCAGTGCAACGGCATCGGTCCCGGTTATATCGCCACAAGCCAGACTGCTCCTCTTCGTGAGAGACAGGCTGACGGAAGCCGTCATCCTTTTGATTCATTCATCGTTGCAAAGACTCCTGCAGGACGCTGGGGCGAAGTTGATGACTTAAAAGGACCCGCTGTTTTCCTTGCATCTGATGCATCTGATTTCGTAAACGGACAGATTCTCTATGTAGACGGCGGAATCACAGCTTATATCGGCAAACAGCCATAATTAATCCCGAATAAAAACTACATCTTACATTACATAAATGAAAGGACCTAAATAAAAATGAATCTCAACTTAAAAGATAAAAAAGACTGTAAATTTGATGCCGTATCACTCGGCGAGGTAATGCTCCGTCTCGATCCCGGCGAAGGACGTATCCGTACAGCACGCTCTTTCAGAGCATGGGAAGGCGGCGGAGAGTACAACGTTATCCGCGGACTTCACAAGTGCTTCGGCATGGACACAGCAGTTATCACCTCTTTCGCTGATAACGAAGTCGGCAAACTCATGAAGGATTTCATCGAGCAGGGCGGCGTTGACACAAGCCTCATCAACTGGAAAAAGACTGACGGTATCGGCCGTGTCTGCAGAAACGGTATCAACTTCACAGAGCGTGGTTTCGGTATCCGTGGTGCTGTAGGATGCTCAGACAGATTTAACACAGCTATTTCACAGGCTACTGCAGAGGATCTTGATTTCGAGTATATCTTCGGTGAGCTCGGTGTTCGCTGGCTCCACACAGGCGGAATCTATGCAGCTCTTTCAGAGACAGCTTCCGACACTGTTGTAAAAGCTATCAAAACCGCTAAGAAATACGGCACTATCGTTTCTTATGACCTTAACTACCGTCCTTCCATGTGGTCAGCTATCGGCGGCCAGGAGAAGGCTCAGGAAGTTAACAAGGAAATCGCTAAATACGTTGATGTAATGATCGGTAACGAGGAAGACTTCACAGCATGCTTAGGCTTCAAGATCGAAGGCAACGATGAGAACTTAAAGGAGCTCAACCTCGAGGGTTACAAGAAGATGATCGGTGAGGCAGCCAAGACCTATCCTAACTTCAAGGTTGTTGCTACTACACTTAGAACTGTTAAAACAGCAACTGTAAATGATTGGAAGGCAATCTGCTGGGCTGACGGCGAGATCTACAAGTCCAAAGAGTACAACGGCCTCGAGATCATGGACAGAGTAGGCGGCGGTGATTCATTTGCATCAGGTCTTGTTTACGGTCTCATGACAACCGAGGATCCTGAGAAGGCTGTTAACTATGGTGCAGCTCACGGCGCTCTTGCTATGACAACACCTGGTGACACTTCTATGGCATCACTCAGCGAAGTTGAAGGAATCATGGGCGGCGCAGGCGCTCGTGTAAAGAGATAATAAACTGTTTTCTGTATAAATTAGGAGGTATTACGATGAATAAGGAAAAAATGGAAAAGGTAATGGAGAATTTCTCAGAAGTAGGAATAATCCCTGTAGTAGTATTAAACGATGCAAAGGACGCTGAGCCCCTTGGAAAGGCACTTATGGAGGGTGGTCTTCCGGCTGCCGAGGTTACTTTCAGAACAGACGCTGCTGAAGAGTCTATCAGAATCTTAAGCGAGAAATATCCTGATATGCTCGTTGGTGCAGGCACAGTCCTTACAAAGGATCAGGTTGACAGAGCTGTTAACGCAGGTGCAAAATTCATTGTTTCTCCCGGATTTGATCCTGAGATCGTTAAATACTGCCTCGACAAGGATATCCCGGTTTGCCCCGGCACAGCTACAGCAAGCGAGGTTCTTGCAGCAGCTAACTTAGGCCTCACACATGTTAAGTTCTTCCCTGCTGAGAACGCAGGCGGTCTTAAGATGATCAAGGCTATCGGTGCAGCTCTCCAGTCCATCAAGTTCATGCCTACAGGCGGCATCAACGCTTCAAACGTAAGAGATTACCTTGCAAGCGAAAAGATCTTCTGCTGCGGCGGTTCATGGATGGTTAAGGGCGACCTCATCAAAGCCGGCAAATTCGACGAGATAAAGGCTCTCGTTGCAGAAGCTGCTGATATCGTTAAGGAAGTAAGAAATGCCCTCAGCAAAGTTGCATGAATAAAGAATTAAATTAGAAAATTTGAATAGATCATAAATTAAGCCACCGGTAAAGCAGTTGTTTTCCGGTGGCTTATATATTTTTTTGAACCCCGGGGACGTACTTTAGGGGTCATTTTGTGCAAAAATGACCCCTAAAGTACGTCCCCATAGCTCATTTTTTACTTTATAAATAGATAAAGCTGTGATATGATTCTAGCGATATATAAATGAAGAAGGTTTAATACAATGGAATACAGGAAATCAGATTTGAGAGGAATTTTGCTTACAACAAGCGGTGCTGCCTGCTGGGGATTATCCGGATCAGTGGGACAGTACCTTTTTTCAGTCCAGAAAATGGACAGTCACTGGCTCGTACCGATAAGGCTCGGCGCAGCAGGAATAATACTTTTTATATACTGCCTTATGAAGTTTAAGCGGGATACTTTTCTCCCATGGAAAACAAAGGAATCGGCTCTAACAATGCTGACCTACGGAATTTTAGGTGTCAGCTGCTGTCAGTTCCTATATTTCCTTACCATCCAGCTCTCTTCCGCAGCGATCGGCACGATAATGCAGGATCTGGCTCCGGTATTCATCCTTATAATAAGCTGTATCGCAGCCGCCAGAAAACCTAAGATCATTGAATTGGCAACAATAACCCTGGCAATGATCGGAGTTTTCTTTATCACGACCAATGGAAATCTCGCCTCAATGTCAGTATCACCGGCAGCAATTATCGCAGGTGCTGTCAGCGGAATCTGCGTTGCAGTGTATAATCTGCTGGCGCCAAAGCTGAATCATGTCCCTGTCCTTGTAATACAGGCATGGTCCTTCCTTTT
>JAIKZC010000168.1 GCA_024682575.1 Lachnospiraceae bacterium
GTTGTCGGAAATATAATGGCATTCGGTCTTTATATAAGCGGTGTCCAAAAGATCGGCCCCCAGAAAGCTATCCTTTACAGCTTCGCAGAGCCCATCACAGCCGCAATAATTTCAACTCTCGTGCTTGGCACAGCATTTACAGGATTTGAAGCCCTTGGATTTGCATTGATATTTATAATGCTCTGGCTCACCACTGTAGATACAAGATCTCCACGCAGACCTATCAAAGCAAAAGTAAAACAGGCATAAATCCATAAACTAAGAAAGCAGCCGGAACAAAAGTCCCGACTGCTTTTTTATATAGTCATTACCTTCTCCTGTAACGCTATAAACATCTTTACGCTTTTTGAGCGATTCCCTCTTCCCCTTTTCTTTCCTTCTTTGCAATTTCAGGAAGGATAAGGCCAAGAGCTGTAAGAACTACAGGTGTACAGATATTCATGATCATTGTAAATTTATCTTCGTTGTACATACCCAAAATACATGAAGCTGCTGTTACTAAGAAGCACCATGCTCCAAAGAACTTTGCGATCGCCTGATTCTTTACAAATCTGTAATCAGCATCTATCGTGTCGAAATGATTTCTGAGAGCGATATAAGCTGCAAATACCCAGAGATATCTGAGCGGCATACAAACAGAGTTAAGTCTGGTGAGCTGCTGAAGAACTGCTGCTGCTCCCGGAACGAAGGTCTGCATAAGGATGATGATTCCCGAAAGAACACCTACCATGTAGATACCGTTGATATATACGCCGTGCTTATTCTTCTTTCGAAGAGCTGAAGGAATGAATTCCTTAATATCATCATTGTCAAGTAATATACGAAGCGGTGCATCAATACTTAAGATAAGTACTGCAAGCTGGCTGACAACATTGCAGAGTGCATATACAATAAGGAAGAAATCTCCCACGTGATAATACTGACCAAGCTTCTGGAATGCCCAGTATGAACCATTTGCCGCATAAGAGTTAAATGACTCCGTGCTCTCATTTATAAGTGTAGGATCAAACATCAGTCCCATTGCTACCGTACCAAGCATTGCACATATAAGAACCATCACAGTCATGACAATGATTCCCTTAGGGAAGCCCTTGCTAGGATCCTTAACCTTATTAACATAAGGTGAGATCTTCTCACAGCCACCTACTGCAAATACAAGTATAGAAAGAGATGTAAAGTAGCCAACATTAAAATTAGGTATAAGGTTCTCAAGGCTGAAGTCCATATGTACGAATCCTGCGCCCGGATTGATCTTCGGTGCTGCAAACATCATGACAATGTAGAGGATCGACATTATAAAGGTACTTGTACCTGCAATAGACAAAAGCTTTTTAAGCGGGTTAAGTCCGCGGCTTGCCGTAAAGCATCCGATAAGGAATACAGCAAGTGTTGCAAGCTGTACAGCAAGTGTCGGGAATGTATCATAAGTCTCGGCATTTCTGAAGATTGCCCAGCTCAAAGCCTTTAAGCTTCCGCTTCCCTTACTTGCAATATATGGAATATGTACTGCCCAATATGTCCATCCTGCATAATAAGCAAGCTTTTTATTTGTAGTGGACTGAATCCATGAGCTTACTCCGCCGCCGCTGGTCTTAAATGCAGAACCAAGTTCTCCGACCATGAGCGCATAAGGAATAAAATAAAGCGCAAACATCAGGATCCAGCTGAATATTACCTGGATACCGTTGAAGTAGATAAAGCCATTCAGGATGTTTCCAAAACCCCATACGGTTGAAAACGCCATAAATGCCAGTGTGAGATAGGTCATCTTTTTCTTCTCATCCATTTGTAAGTTCCTCCAAATTAACAATATGGAAATCAGTGATGTCCGACAATAGCTCCGACTTTCAATAAATTTCCTTTTCCGAAGCTAAAGTAATTTTATCTCTTTGGCAAAATCTACTCCCCCGAATAAAATTCATCAAGAAGAAGCTTGATATATTTTATCCTTTCTTCGGCTTGATAATAATATCACATATTTTGTACAATTACAAGTACATAATTGTAATTTGTTTTGGTGAATTTCACATACAATATTAACGCATACAATCTAATATTTCGTAGAATATTTCCTCAGATTTATACACTCTTTCTTCTTTTTCGACATATCACTTTTTTCAAGTTGAAAAGACGCTCAATGTATTATAAAATATACACGGAACCTGTTTTCAGGCTCTTTAACGGAGGGATATAGATGGGAAGCAGCAATAAAGTTATAAATTATGAAGACTATGCAAAAAAGGCTTCATTAAAGGGTGAATTTGTCAGACTTGTTTCAGGGGACAAATCTTTATCGGAGAAGGAGAAGTCCGAGATCATAGACTGCGGACTCAAGGCATTGTCAGGGGAGGATTTGTAATCATGAGACTTATTTCATGTCATGTTGAGAATTTCGGAAAAGTATCTGATTTCTCATTCGATTTTAATCCCGGAGTAAATAATATAGTACAGGATAACGGCTGGGGAAAAAGTACTCTTGCCGCCTTTATAAGAGTTATGTTTTTCGGTTTTGACAGGGAAGAAAAACGCGGTGAACTCCAAAATGAAAGGAAACGCTATGCTCCATGGCAGTCAGGTGTTTATGGTGGCGAGCTCATCTTTGAGCAAAACGGAAAAAGTTATCAGATAAAAAGAACCTTTGCAACAAAAAAAGCTGAATCCGACAGTTTTTCCGTTAAAGAAATCGGATCAGACAAAGCATCTGATAAATTCAGTGAAAATATAGGAGAGGAGCTTTTCGGAATAGATGCTGAATCCTTCAAAAAAACAGTTTTTGTAGGACAGCAGGACTGCGATACATCCCTTACTGACTCGATTCATGCAAAGATCGGAGATATTGAAGGACAGACTGCCGGATTGGGTAATTTTAAGTCAGTTATTCAGGCAATAAAGGACGAAGAAGACCGTCTCGATCCGTCAAGAGATGATAATTATTACGCATACCTCATGGCTGATCTTGCCGACCTCGAAAAAGATATCCGCGAAAAAGACAAGCTCAAAAAGAATAAGGAAAGTCTCGAGCGAAAGCTCTTAAATCTGAATAATGAGCTGAGTGAATTCAAAGTTCAGCAAAAAGAGGTTCAGGAGCAGCTTGCCGATTACAGCAAATTAAACGACCTTAGAGTAGTCAATGAGCAATATAAGCAGCTTCTGGAAAACGAAGAAAAATGCAAAAATATTCGAAAGGATATTGCATCAAACTTTCCCGGTGATGCCCCTCAACAATCTGAGATTGATGAAAACCTCAAGCGCGCAAATGAATTAAAAGCTCTTGAACTTAGTCTTTCCTCTCCTCTTCTTACGGATGAACAGACTGCAAGATTAAAAGCTCTTGAAAAAGAATTTACAATCGGTCTTCCGGATGATGAAGATCTCCGGATCGCTTCTTCGGTGATCAACAAGGTTAAAAGCCAAAAAAATCGCGCCGAAGCTTCGATGCTGTCACTATCTGAAGCTTCTGAACTTGAAGCCTACAAAGAAAAATTTGCAAACCATTTACCAAATGAAGACGAAATTTCCTTACTAAAGGAAGCATGGCAAAAAAGAAACGAGTTAAAAAATGAAATCACGATCATAAAGGGTAGGGCTGCAGCTATAAAGTCTTCTCCTATCCCGGAGAATTTTTCAAAAACAAATGCCTCGGTTCTGCCAAAGAAAATGTTAATGACAGGAATTGTCTTTTTACTTTTGGCAGTTGTTATAAGCCTTTTAAGAGCACCGATAATGATCGGCATAGGTCTTGCTCTTTTAGGCGCTGCTATGGTAGGTTTTTCATTCCTGCTCGGAAGGAAGGACGAACAATATGAGGCAAATCGAAGAGCTCTTGCCGAGAAAGAGCGTAATGAAGATATAGAAAGAACTATGGCTGAATTAAACACTAAAGAAGCCAGTGCCAAAAATCTGAACGAACAGGTAAAAAGCTACCTTGTGATGATAAATGGCAGCTTCAATGAAAATTCGGTTCCCGAAGATCTTATAAATATCCTTTCTGATCTCGAGGCATATAATAAACTTAAAGCCCGTGAAGAAAGCTATGCTCAGGAAAAAAAGAATTTTGAAAAAAATGATGCTGAAAAGCAGCTTCGGGCATTTTTACAGCAGTATATGCCTCTAACGGATACTGACGATTATTCCTCTATGCTTCATACTCTTAAATACGATAAAAAAGAGTATTTACAGCTTAAAGAAATTGCCGGACAGAGAGATGAAATAGAAGAAAAGTATAAAAAAGAACATGAAAAGCTTTCCGACTTCCTAAAATCCATCGCTGTCGATGTTGATGAAGATGATCTTTTTCTCCAGCTTAACAGCCTGCGCGACAGCTTCCGTGAGCTTCAAAAAGCAAACATGGATTATAATGCTGCAAGAACTGACAGGCAGAAATTTGAATCTACACATGATATCAGCGGATTAAAGGAAATGACAGACCACGATTTCGATAAGGATACCATGGAAAAACTCAGTCAGAAATTTGATGCACTTGAAGAGAAAAAAGAATCGCTGACAGAATATGGTAAAAAACTCGAAAAAGATATTAATCTTGCTCAGAAAAAACTTGAAAACATTGATTCTGCCCAGTCAGAGTTCTCAGATAAGCAGATTGAAGCCTATAACCTAAAGCATAAATACGAAATCCTTGTAAAGACAGAGGTTTATCTAAGAAAAGCCAGAGACAGTTTTGCTGATAAATATGTCAGTCCTATAAGACTTGCTTATGACAAATACTATTCTCTTCTTTCAGGTGATGAGAAAGAATTTGATCTGGACAGCAATCTTAATATCACTTTCAAAGAATACGGCAAAAATCATGACAGCGGATTTTTGAGTGAAGGCTACCAGAACCTCGTAGGTCTTTGCCGCAGAATGTCTATGATAGAGGCAATGTATAAGGATGAAAAGCCTTTCGTTATCCTTGACGATCCTTTTGTCAATTTAGATGACACCAGGATTGAAGGTGCAAAGAACTTCCTGAATAAGCTTAGCAATGATTATCAGATAATATACTTCACTTGTAATCAATTCAGAGTTGCCACAGCATAAAAAAGAGCATCCGGTTTCAAACACCGGATGCTCTTTTAATTTATGCTAAATCTTCTCCATTTGTTGCGATTACCTTCTTGTACCAGTCGAAGGAATCTTTCTTGCGGCGGTTCAGGTTACCTGTTCCGTCATCATATTTTTCTACGTAGATAAATCCATAACGCTTAGCCATCTCACCTGTTGAAGCAGATACGAGATCGATGCAGCCCCAAGGTGTGTAACCCATAAGGTCTACGCCATCCTTAACAGCTTCCTTCATCTCAGCGATGTGCTGTCTAAGATAGTCAATTCTGTAAGAATCATGGATGCTTCCATCCTCTTCGATAACGTCCTTTGCACCAAGTCCGTTCTCTACTACCATAAGCGGGATCTGATAACGAGCGTAGATCTCGTTCAAGCTGAAACGAAGTCCCTGAGGATCGATCTGCCAGCCCCAGTCAGAAGCCTTGAGGTAAGGATTCTTTACGCCGCCGATGAGGTTTCCGCCTGCTGACTTTGCCATAACTTCAGGATCTGTTGAAACACAGTTGCTCATGTAATAACTGAATGTGTAGAAATCAACTGTACCCTCTTTAAGGATCTCATCATCTCCTGCTTCCTTCTTGATGGTGATGCCGTTCTCCTCGAAGAATCTCTCTGAATATGAAGGATACTCACCACGAACCTGGATATCAGAGCAGAACCAGTTCTTCATCCTGTTCTCTGCCTGCCATGCAAGGATGTCGTTAGGGTTGCAGCTGTAAGGATACATTGTAGCGAAGATGTTCATATCGCCCATCTTGTATTCCGGATAATTTTCATGTGCGTATTTAACAACCTTTGCACTTGCCACAAACTGGTGGTGAAGAGCCTGGAAACGAACTGCCGGACTATCCGGAACCTTGTTGATAGGTCCTGAGTAACCCCTGATAGTTCCCAGTGAAAGTACATTACCCATAGGCATTGTACCGGAATTGATCTCGTTGAATGTAAGCCAGTATTTAACCTTGCCCTTGTAACGTGCAAAGATAGCCTTGCAGTAGTTTACATAATAATCAATAAGTTCTCTGCCTTCCCAGCCGTTGTACTTCTCTACAAGAGCATAAGGAAGCTCATAGTGAGAAATTGTGATAAGAGGCTCGATATTGTGCTTTAAGCACTCATCAATAACGTTCTCATAGAACTTAAGACCTGCCTCGTTGGGCTCCTTTTCCATACCTGTAGGGAAAATTCTTGTCCATGCAATAGAGAAACGGAAGCATTTGAATCCCATCTCTGCAAAAAGAGCGATATCCTCTTTATAACGATGATAGAAATCTATAGCCTCTCTTGAAGGATAAAACTTATTCTCATCAAAATCGACTGTAACCTCTTTAGCTCTGTCAGCAGTACCGTTTGTGCAGTGATCTGAAACAGATGCACCCTTTCCGTCTGTGTTCCATGCACCTTCAAACTGATTTGCAGCAGTTGCGCCGCCCCAAAGGAAATCTTTTCTGAATGTTCTCAATTCTTTTGCCTCCATTCTTAACCTTAGTTTATATGTAACCTTTTAACTCTCATGATGATATGACATCATCTGATCATCTTTAGAATATCGATAAGATTTGATGACGCCGGAAAAGCATTTTAAATATAAAAAAAGACCGATGTAAATAATAATGCCAAAAAACGCCAAAGGCGATCTTTAACTTTCTTATCTACTCAGTCTTGCCTGCTTCACCAGTAACAACTCGAGATTTATTACTAATTAATAATAAAGTCGAATCGGTATTATGTCAAGCAGATAGAAAAGTTTTTGTTAATAAGTCACAATCCGGTGACTTGTATTTTGTGAATTTTTACATTTGGTGCTTAACCACCGCATACTCGTCATCCAGACGGTAAAAAGGACATTCAAAGTCCTGTCCCGTCAGGAATTTATACATCTCATCCTGATCGAGCTCGCACTCGCAGGAATAAACCTCATCTTCATCATCAAACACATAAAACGTGCAGCTGTCACATGCCGACATAACTTTAATTCTCCTAAATCTGAAAAACTTAATCCTGACCGTAGTGAAGTTTCGAAAGTAACCCAAGCAGATGCTCTTCGCTCTCAATTACTTCACCTTCAAAGCCAAGTTCCTTTGCCGCTTTAATATTCTCAGCCCTGTCATCAAAAAATATGCACTCCTCTGCCTTGAGTGAATATTTTTTCAACAAAAGCTGATATATCCTATAATCAGGCTTGATACAGTGAACCTGATAGGAAACTATCCCGCCATCAAGCTCATCCATAAAGGATGCTCCTGCCGTATGCTGCTTAAAAAGATTTTCCGAATAATTCGAAAGAATATATATCTTATACCCTTCCTTTTTAAGTTCATGGATCCTGTCCCAGACCTTCTGCCTCGGACGATGCATGAGCTCTCCATGCTTAATAAACCATTCTATATCATCTCCCTCATCGGGAAATGTCTTCCTAAAGCAGTCTATTATCTCTTCTTCCGGTATTGTAGCCAGATCCATAAGGCTCCAATATGGTGAATTGAACATCCTGTGGGCAACTCTGACTGTATCCTTTTCGGAAAGACCATGATCCATCAGCATAGTCTTCCAGTCATAGCTTAGGAGCACGTCTCCCACGTCAAAAATCAGGTTCTTTATCATTGATAATGCCTTTCTATTCCTCAAAATCCCAGCCTCTTAAGGCAGCTATTCCATAGCCCGGGAATTCATGATTATTTCGTTTCGAATCCACTTTCCACTGATAGGGCGTCATCGAGGTAATGCGTTTAAAATTCCTGTTGAAAGTAGACTGACTCTGAAATCCGACCTTCATTGCGATCTCTTCCATCGAAAGCGGCTCTTTATTAATAAAGCGACAAGCCATATCAACTCTGATATAGTTTACATAATCTGCCGGTTTCATATTAGTTACCGCTTCAAAGCTCCGTCTGAAATGCGACTCGCTCAGTCCGCACGCCGACGCCATATCCGCGATCTTTATATCTTCATCATAATG
>JAIKZC010000196.1 GCA_024682575.1 Lachnospiraceae bacterium
TACCGTAAACTCCAGAAGCGAATCCATATCGAAGGTTTCCTCAAGTTTCTTAAAGAGTCTTTCAAACTCTTCTGCTTCAAGCGTTGTTGGCGTGCCGCCGCCAATATAGATAGTGTCGGGATTTTTCCCGCCCATTATATCTGCTGCCGCATCTATTTCCTTAAACATTGCCTCGAGGTATTCCCCGACCCTGTCTTTCCATAAAGAGATCGCATAAGATGTAAATGAGCAATACATACATGTCGTGGGGCAAAAAGGAATTCCGATATATAAGCTCCAGCCGTCTTTCCCCCTGCTTCTCTCTATCACAGCTCTTTCATTTTTTGCGATCCTCACAGCAAGTCTGGCCTTTTCATCAGATGCAAGGTATGTATCCTTCATGAAAGCCACTGCTTCTTCATCTGACTTTCCCGAAAGGATCTCTTTCATAACAAGTTTTGTCGGTCTTATACCATTAAGGATTCCCCATGGAAGCCCATGTCCGTTTTTTTTCTCAAGATCCTTGTATAATCTTCGTCTGATCTCATTCTTAAAAACACTTTTATTGCTGTCATACTCGTCAGGCAGGCTAAGTTCCGTTAAAACTGCACCATCTTTAAGAATTCTTACAAGTAAAACTCCCTCTTCTGCCTCAATCCCGACCATTTTTACTTCCTCTGACGGGTAAAAGCTCTTTAAGAGGGCATTCATGTCATATTCTAAATTTGTTCTTGTTAATTCTGCCGTTATCATTTATGTTCCTTACTGCTCTGCCGGTATTATTTTCTCCATTACCAGCAGCAAAAGTCCGTTTTCCACGGAAATACGTGACTTTTTTCCAATAAATTCATTACTTACACCCAAAGCAAATGAGTTTTCCAGAATTCCATCTTTGAGCTCATATTTAAGACCCTCGATGTTAACCATCAAAGATCTGTCAGAAAGCGAAAAAATGGATATATAACCTTTTTTATCAGATTCAAATTCTATGCTGTCATTAAAGATAACAGTAGATATATCCTTTTCTCCATGAAGGAAAACTTTTGCACCTTTTATGACAAGTCCGCTCATCAACTGTATATTGGCCATAGTATGGGAAAAGCGGCTTCCGCCCGTGCCTCCGAAAATGTGAAATTCCCTGAAGCCTCTTCCCCATCCTATCATTGATGCGGCATCCATATCGGTAACATCTTTTTTCACCGGAAGAGTCTTTACATTTTCAAGTTCCGGAACAAGGCCGTTTCTTGAGTCAAAATCCCCTATCACAAAGTCAGGTTTTACCCCTGCCTTAATAAGGCTGTCGTATCCGCCATCCGCAGCTATAATATAGTCATCTTCCTCTATTTTTATGTCGAATCCGAAGAAATCTCCGGCACCCATTATAATACATCTACCCATTTTTCATCCATGACCCTTTGTCATTTTATTTGATGACGCTCAAAAGAGCCGTCACTATTCTCAATAAGGCTCTAGAATCATTCCGGAGTATGGCGGCATTCTCAATCCTCCGCCAAAGTCAACAGTCTCTCCACTGACAAGATCCTTTGCCCTTCCTGCTCTGGCATCAAAGTGCGCAGCGAATTCATTTTCATCTGCATTTATCGCAACCATTACCCTGTCACCATCGCATTCACGCTCAAAAATGCACTGCTTATTTGTAAGAAGGAGGCTCTTAAAAGCTCCATACTGCAGCGCCTTTGAATTTTTCTTTGCCTCAGCAAGTGCAGCGATCACATCTGTGAGTTCATTCCATTCAGGCTTTTCAAAGGACGGTCTCAATGCCGGATCTCCCTCTGATTTGTTTGCCTTTTCTCCCCACTCACTTCCATAGTAAACGCAGGGAACGCCAGGCATTCCAAACATCAGCGTATAAATAAGCGGAAGGTGTTTTTCATTATTTAATATGCTCGCGATCCTTGTCACATCGTGATTGTCGACAAAGGACAAAAGATGCTTTCCCTTGTAGAGTGTCCAGTTTTCCGGTCCAAACTGTCTCAAAAGAGAATGTACTATTTCAAACATATTCATGGAATTAAAGCTGGAATGCAATCCTTTGTAACATTCGTAATTTGTTACAGAATGACATGCTGAATCATTCATCCACTGATTGTAATCCCCATGAAGTGTTTCTCCGACCAGATAAAAGTCCTCTTTCAATCCGGACGTAAATTCTCTCAAACGCCTTAAAAAATCCCTATCAAGACAGTATGCCACATCAAGTCTGAGCCCGTCAATATCAAATTCTTCGACCCATCCCTTTACAGCATTGAAAATATGTTCTATAACTGCTTCATTTCTAAGATTTAATTTTACAAGGTCATAGTTTCCTTCCCAGCCCTCATACCAGAAACCGTCGTTATAATTTGAATTACCGTCAAAATTTATATGAAACCAGTCTTTATACTGAGAATCCCATTTCTTTTCCTGCACATCCTTAAATGCGAAAAAACCACGTCCTACATGATTAAAAACACCGTCGAGAACAACTTTTATGCCTTCTTTATGGAGATCATCACAGACTTTCTTAAAATCATCATTTGTTCCAAGTCGGCAGTCTATCTTTGTATAATCTCTTGTATTATATCCATGAGTATCGGACTCAAATACAGGGGAAAAATAAATAGCATTACAGCCAAGCTTCTTTATATGACCGATCCAGTCAGACACCTTTGAAATCCTGTTTTTCTCTATTCCGTCATTTTCAAACGGAGCCCCGCAGAAACCTAAAGGATATATCTGATAAAACACACTCTCATAAGCCCACATGATAAGACCTCCTCTAATATATAATCCTAATCCGTCTACTTATTTTATCATGAACGACTATAATCAAACTGTATAAAATTTAATACGGAAATATTCATGATGACAAAACTTATCATTCTGTCTGCACAAAAAATCACCAGCTCAAGTCAAAGCTTAAGCTGGTGATCATTTTAATTATTTAACACGGGCGATAAGTCTGTCTCCGTCCATATCGATGAGGATCGTATCTCCCTCATCAGCATCCCCCTTCAATATGAGTTTGGCCGAAAGAGTTTCCACATTTTTCTGCATATAACGCTTGAGCGGACGGGCTCCGTATGAAGGATCATAGGCATTGTCTACCACGTATTTTCTCGCAGCATCCGTCATCTCAATTTTAAGTTCCTTATCCTCAATACGTTTGTTTGTATCTTCAAGGATCAGATCTATGATATGACTTATATTCTCTTCTGTAAGAGGCTTAAACATGATTATCTCATCAAGACGGTTCAAAAACTCAGGTCTGAATGAAGCCTTGAGTTCTGCCTCCACTTCTTTCTCAGCCTCTTCAGAAATCTCACCTTTTTCATTGATTCCTTCGAGAAGTTCTGCTGATCCGATATTCGATGTCATAATGAGGATCGTATTCTTAAAATCTACAGTTCTTCCCTGTGAATCGGTTATACGTCCATCATCGAGAACCTGAAGCAATACGTTGAAAACATCGGGATGTGCCTTTTCGACCTCATCAAAAAGTACTACCGAATAGGGCTTTCTCCTGACAGCCTCCGTAAGCTGACCGCCTTCATCATATCCTACATATCCCGGAGGGGCTCCTATTAGTCTCGATACTGAATACTTCTCCATGTATTCGCTCATATCGATTCTGACCATATTGCCTTCATCATCAAATAAGGCCTCTGCAAGAGCCTTTGCAAGTTCCGTCTTTCCGACACCTGTAGGTCCTAAGAATATAAAGCTTCCTATAGGCTTTGACGGATCTTTTATTCCTGCCTTTGCCCTGATTATGGCATCAGTCACGCGTCTCACGGCATCATCCTGGCCTATTACTCTCTTATGCAGAAGTTCATCGAGATGCAGGGTCTTGCTCTTTTCGCCCTCTGTAAGCTTGGCTACGGGAATTCCAGTCCATCTTGAAATAATGGAAGCAATTTCATCATCCGTCACTGCCTCATGAACCATTGACAGATCCTTATGCTTCTCATTTGCCTCCTCTTCAGCAAGCTGA
This sequence comes from Lachnospiraceae bacterium, assembly GCA_024682575.1. Lineage (GTDB taxonomy): Bacteria > Bacillota > Clostridia > Lachnospirales > Lachnospiraceae > NK4A144. The sequence continues at coordinate 3,974 of JAIKZC010000196.1, forward strand.
TTTTTCAAAGCAGGAAGCTTACCGTATTGAAGCTCAGAAGCAACATTTAAGTCTCCATTTCGCTTTGCTATCTCTATCTGATTGGTAACTTCTTCTATCTGTCCTCGTATTTCAGAAAGCTTTCCGACTGTGGCCTTTTCATTGTCCCACTGTGCCTTGGCTGCAGCAAATTTTTCTTTTTCTTCCGAAAGTTCTTTCTGGAGAGCCTCTAAACGTTCAAGGCTTCTCGTATCAGTTTCTTTCTTAAGAGCATTTTCCTCAATCTGCATCTGCATGATCCGACGGTTAAGCTCATCAAGCTCAGTCGGCATGGAATCCAGCTCAGTCTTTATCGAAGCGCAGGCTTCATCTATAAGGTCGATCGCCTTGTCCGGCAAAAATCTGTCAGAGATATATCTGTCAGAAAGGGTTGCCGCTGAAACCAGCGCCGAATCTGTTATTTTTACACCATGGAATACTTCATAACGTTCTTTTAAGCCTCTAAGGATCGAAATAGTATCTTCCACTGTCGGTTCATCCACCAAAACAGGCTGAAAACGTCTCTCAAGTGCAGGATCCTTTTCTATATATTTCCTATACTCATCCAAAGTAGTTGCGCCTATACAATGGAGCTCACCCCTTGCAAGCATGGGTTTCAGCATATTTCCGGCATCCATTGAGCCTTCGGTCTTGCCTGCTCCGACAATAGTATGAAGTTCATCGATGAAAAGAATTATCCTTCCCTCGGATTTTTTAACTTCTTCCAATACAGCCTTAAGTCTTTCTTCAAATTCTCCACGGTATTTTGCTCCGGCGACAAGCGCACCCATGTCCAGTGAGAATATTTCCTTATCCTTAAGTCCGTCAGGAACATCCTGTCTGACGATCCTCTGAGCCAGTCCTTCTACCGCTGCCGTTTTGCCGACACCGGGCTCTCCTATGAGTACGGGATTGTTCTTGGTCTTTCTCGAAAGTATCCTGATCACATTCCTTATCTCTTCGTCTCTTCCGATAACAGGGTCAAGCTTCTGCTCTCTCGCTCTCTCTACAAGGTTTGTTCCATATTTAGAAAGAGTATCATAAGTAGCCTCCGGATTATCAGAGGTCACTCTCTGATTTCCCCTTATGGTAGCCAGAACCTCAAGGAAACGATTGAGCGTTATGCCAAAAGCATTGAAAATATCCTTAACTTCTTTATCCGGTCTTTTAAGCATTGAAAGAAGCAGATGCTCGACAGAAACATATTCATCTCCCATTGCCTTAGCTTCATCCTCAGCCGTTATAAGAACCTGGTTAACTTCTCTGTCAAGGTGTATGCTTCCGCCCTGAACCTTTATGCATTTCCTTAAACCCTCTTCAACTCTTGCCTTGAAAGCATTTATATCTGCTCCCATCTTTTCTATAAGCTTTGCAATAAGAGAATTATCTATTGTAATAAGTGAATATAGTAAATGTACCTCCTTGATCTCCTGGTTACCATATTCCATGGCGATCTTTTCACATCCATTTACCGCAGCTATCGAATTTTGTGTAAACTTCGTAATATCCATAAAGCTTCACCTCTTTTCAAATTCAGAAAGAAATTCAGACATCTGAACCCCTTTTTTCTCCATCTGTGGAAATTATACTTCCTATTGTTAGCACTGTCAAGTGGTGAGTGCTAATTTATTTTTATCTTCCTCCATTCATATACATCAATGCATTTATAAGAGCCGCTGCAAGATTACTTCCACCTTTCCGACCCCGATTTACTATATATGAAATATCTGTTTCAATTATAAGTTCTTTTGATTCTACTACATTTACAAATCCAACAGGAACTCCTATGACCAGTGCGGGGCTGTAGCCTTTATCCATCTGCTCTCTTAATTCTATCAGTGCCGTTGGGGCATTTCCTACGGCAAAAATCACAGGTCTGTCAATTTTGCAGGCTTTTCTTATGCTTAGACTTGCTCTGGTAACACCCTGTCTCTTTGCTTCTTCCGCTATATCTTTATCTGCCATAAAGCATACGGCTTCCATTCCGAGTTTTTTAAGCGCTGCTTTATTTATTCCTGAAAGTGCCATATTGGTATCCGTTACTATCATGGCATTCTGATCTGTAAGCTCTGCAAATTTTTTTACCGGATCTTTTGAAAAAACAAGGCTCTCGGCATAATCAAAATCAGCCGTGGTATGTATAGCCCTTTTTATTATAGGTGCGTATTCTTCCTTTAAAACTATATTTCTTTCTTTCAATTCCTCTTCAATTATTTTAAAACTTGCTGCTTCTATGTCAGAAGGCTCGATATGTAAAAAATTCATTTTCTCTTTTATCTCCCGTTTTATAAAGAAAACAACAAAACCTCCGGTGATGATACCGAAGGTTTTGAAAAGCTTATCATTTTAATATTCAATTTTCTCTTAATTAGTTCCAGCCGTCTGTGCCGTGACCTTCGTAGTGGTTACGTGCAGCTGCCTTTGTGCTCTCATCAAGAGTAGCCCATTTACCGCTGATGTTTGAGATTGCTGAAGCATCCCATGCTGCTGCGATAGCTGCATCTGCGCTGTCTACAGTAGTAGTTGTAGATAATACAGGCTGAATTGTAGCTGTCTGCTCTGTTGTTGTCTGTGCTGCTGCCTGAGCTGCTGCTGCCTGTGCTGCTGCCTGCTGGTTGAGAGCTGCCTGCTGGATTGCTGCCTGCTGCTGTGCTGCAAGAGCTGCAAGAGCTGCTGCCTGTGCATCTGAAGTTGCTGTAGCTGCTGTTGCTGTTCCATTTACGCTTGTTGCTGAAACTGCAGGAGCTGCAATTGTCTTCTTGTAGTTCTCGATATATTCTGTACCAAGGCTGTCAGGAAGATATACTGCAATATACTGTGTATTTACCTGAACGTTCTTTAATGACTTATCATAGCCTACAAATGTGTAACCTGCGATAGGATTTGCGTCCGGAGCATTTGTTACATCAGAACCCTTTGTGATGTAGAAGCCCTGGTTTCCACCATTTACAAGGAAGCTTACGTAAACCTGAGCCTCTTCAGCCATTGCAGGTACTGAAAGTCCCATTACCATAGCCATGCTGAGCACAGCAACTACGAGTTTCTTCAATGAATTTTTCATGATAATCTCTCCATTCTGATTATTTTGCAGTTTTGTTTTCTGCAAGAAACAAAAGCCATTATAATTCAGAATAATATAAAATACAAGCAAGTTAACAGATAATTCAAATTTTAGTAACAAAATGTTCGTCAAATTTCACAAAACAATCAGGCCTTTTTTGCTGGTAACTTCGGTAAAAGCGTTAAGTCTTTCAAGACTGTCAGAATCTATAGTTTTAGCATATTCAGAAGCATATTTAAGCATATCAGCATCTTCATAAATATCAGCAACTCTGAAATCCATTTCTCCGGACTGCCTGATTCCAAAAAAGTCTCCCGGGCCGCGAAGCTTGAGATCTTCCGAAGCAATCTTAAAGCCATCATTCGAATCATTCAAAATACTAAGGCGCTTATTATCTTCCGCTTTCTTTGAGGCATTCACAAATATGCAATAGCCCTGTGCCGAACCTCTTCCTACTCTTCCCCTTATCTGATGGAGCTGGGCAAGTCCAAACTTCTCGGCATTCTCGATCATCATGACCGTTGAATTCGGAACATCAACACCTACTTCAATTACGGTAGTAGACACAAGCAGATCGATCTCATGTGCTGCAAAACGCTCCATTATCTCATTCTTCTTCTTCGGAGGCATTTTGCCATGAAGCATCTCAACCCTTACCCTGCTTCCGTATATATTTTTAAGCATCTCCGTATAGTCCGTAACATTCTCAGACTCTGTAACTTCAGAGGCCTCTACCTGCGGACAGATAATATAAGCCTGATGACCCGCTGCAACTTCTTTTTCTATAAATTCATAGGCTTTCTTTCTGTAATTTATTCCGACAACACAGTTTTTTATCGGTTTTCTTGCCTGTGGTAATTCATCCATTATTGAAATGTCCAGATCACCATAAAGTATAATGGCAAGTGTTCTCGGAATCGGAGTTGCCGACATTACAAGGACATGAGGTGTAAGTTTGTCCTTTTCCTCTCCTGCCTTGTCAGATAAGGTCTGTCTCTGGCGGACACCGAAACGATGCTGTTCGTCGGTTACCACGAGAGCAAGATTCTTAAATTCCACATCTTCCTGTATCAAAGCCTGTGTTCCTACAACTATTTTAACTTCCCCGGACGCAATTTTCTCTTTTGCCTCTCTTTTCTGTTTTGCGGTAAGGGAACCTGTAAGCAGGATCACCGGTGCATCAATTCCATATTCTTCCAGCATTTTCCTTATCTTGGATTCATGCTGTGCCGCAAGGACTTCTGTCGGCGCCATCATTGCAGACTGATATCCATTTGAAGCCACCGTGACCATGGCGAGAAGCGCCACTATTGTCTTTCCTGAGCCAACATCTCCCTGTACAAGCCTGTTCATTGGTCTGTCAGACTGCATATCAGACAGTATTTCCTTAAAAGTCCTCTCCTGGGCACCTGTAAGCTTATACGGAAGATTATTGATGATCGTTGCTGCATCTTCCGATTCTTTCATCCTGAAATAATTTTTCAGATTAGTCTTTTCTTCCTTAAGAGCATTTATTGAAATTGAAAAATTAAGAAATTCATCAAAAGCAAGCCTTTTCATCGCTTTCTTCATCAATGTCTTTTCTGCCGGAGAATGAAGCGTCTTAAAGGCCTCATATAATTTCATGAGCCCGTATTTTTCCCTAATCTCATCCGGAAGATAATCCTCTATTTCTCCAATTTCATCAAATGCCTTTTCTACGGTTTTCCTTATCCTGTCGCTGCTCAGGCCGAATATCGCAGGATAAACAGGCTCTAAGACCGATATTTTTTTCTGATACTCTTCTTTTTTATAAATTTTAGGATGCTCTATAGACAAGGCATTCTTAAAGACTCCGGCTTTTCCATAAAATACCCTGGTCATTCCCGGTTTTATCATCTTTTTAAGATAAGGTGAATTAAACCAGCTGAGCCGGATCTTTCCCTGATCGTCTGCTGCCGCGCAGGATAATACCGATATCCTCGACAGATGGATAAGGCTGCATTCCGTCTGTATAGTGAGTGCGGCTGCAACTGTTTCCCCCTGTCTTATATCATTTGTTTTAGAAAGCTCCGGATAGCTTAAGAAATCCCTTGGAAGATAATTTAAGAGATCCCATAAAGAAAAGACCCCGACTTTATTAAATAAAGCCGTAGTCTTTTCTCCGATACCTTTTAATTTTTTTATATTATCGCTAAGTTTCATAATCTTATTCAACCGAAACAATGTAATAATACACGTTCTGTCCGCCGGCACTGACCTCAACTTCTATATCAGGATACTTATCTGCCACTTTTTTCGAAAGTCTTTCAGCCTGCTCAGCATCCATATCTGCACCGTAATAAATCGTGATCACCGATGACTCATCATCTGTCAGATTATCAATAAGCTCCATTGTAGTAGTGTCGATTGCCTTACCTACAGCGCTTATTGTGCTGTCATCAATGGCTATGATGTCGCCCTCTGAAATCTTTTTGCCATCTATCTCTGTATCACGGACCGCATATGTGATCTCTCCCGTCTTTACAGTAGAAAGGAGATCTGTCATTGTCTTCTCATTTTCTTCAGCTGTATACTCTTCAACAAATCCTATCATTGCAGTGATTCCCTGAGGGATAGTTTTTGAAGGTATAACTATTATCTTTTTATCTTCTGAGAATGATGCCGCCTGCTGTGAAGCCAGCAGAATATTTTTATTATTTGGGAATAAAAATATCGTTTCAGCATTTATTCCCTCGCATGCCTTGAGAATATCATCAGTTGATGGATTCATAGTCTGTCCGCCGCTTATTACAGCATCAGCTCCAAGACTTATAAATATATCCTTAAGTCCGTCACCGGATGCTACGGCTGCAAAACCGTATTTTTTCATCTCAGCAGCTTCAGCCGGCTTTTCCTCCAATTGCTCATCAGAAGCCTCTTCACTATGGTTCTTAAAGAGTCTTTCGTTATGCTCCTTACGCATATTGTCAACTTTAAGAGATGTAAGTTCACCAAGCTTCAGTGCTTCCTCAAATACAGTTCCCGGATGATTTGTATGCACATGGACTTTAACTATCTTATCCATTGCCACACAGACTATCGAATCACCTATTGAATTTAAGAAATTCTTCAGATCAGCCTCTTCCTTCTCGCTGATGCTCTCCTTTGTTTCAAGTATGAATTCCGTACAATAGGCAAATTTTATATCTGCCTTTTCCAATACCTCTCTGTCAGGCTCTGACGACAGATTTCTTTTCGTCTCCAGAACTTTAACTTCGCTTCTTTCGCCTTTTCTCTTATTTACAAAATCAGCAACTCCACGTATAAATTCCACAAGGCCCTGTCCGCCGCTGTCCACAACCCCGGCTTCTTTAAGTACCGGCAGAAGATCCGGTGTCTTCGAAAGGACATACTCTGCATGATGAAGAACCTCATCTGCAAAATCTCCTGCTTTAAGAGAATTATCCATGGCAAGCTCCGATGTCTTTTCGGCAACGCCCCTTGCAACGGTGAGTATTGTTCCTTCCTTTGGCTTCATTACGGCCTTATATGCTGTTTCTGCTGCCCTATTGAAGGCAGCAGAAATAAGCTTTGCATCAAGCTCCTCATTTTCCTCGGCTAATTTAGAAAAGCCTCTTAAAAACTGCGAAAGTATTACGCCTGAGTTTCCTCTTGCCCCTCTGAGTGATCCCATGGATATGGCACGGCTCAGCTCTGACATACTGCAGCTGTCGCTCAGCGATGCTACTTCTTTCGCAGCTGCCTCTATGGTCATTGACATATTTGTTCCCGTATCACCATCCGGTACGGGGAAAACATTCAATTCATTAATATAGTCCGCTTTCGCAGTCAGCGATTCAGCTCCTGCAAGAAAGCATTTTTTCACCATAGCTGCATTGATCTTACTTCTTGACAATTTATTGTTCCTCCAACCTGTCACTGATCAACTTAATTTCAGTCGATCACTCTTACATCTTCGACATAAATATTGATCTTGTCTACTTTGAAACCGGTATATCTTTCCAGTTTATACTGCACGGAATCTATAAGGTTTCTTGCAACCGTCTGTATGCTGACTCCATATGCAACAATTACATGAAAATCTATTATCAAAGCGTTTCCATTCATTTTGACATTTATTCCACGGCTCAGGTTATCCTGCATTAAAAGACTTACAAAGCCGTCTTTAACCGAAAAAGCCGCCATACCTACTATTCCAAAGCATTCCATAGCCTCAGATCCTGCATACTGTGCTATTGCTTCAGTATCTATAACTATGCTTCCGAGCTCAGTACTCATTTTGCCTTTCATGGGCTCTTCCTCCTAATCCATAAATATCGATAGTTATAATATCATGACTCCCTAATGTTTACAATCAGGAACTCACAGTTACTGCGGATTCCCACTATAAAGCCGGTTGATCATTTTCTTAATTATATCTAATAAGACATTTCTCTGCAAGTTTGCATATATGCTTCGGTTCACAATTGACGCACTATTAAAAGGCACTTAATTTGAAACACAAACATTTGAATGCTATACTTTATTGGAGTAAGACTTATTTGACATCATGCCATAATTGCAAATACAATTTTAGGCATTATCTATACCTGGGAGAAGGCCGTATGCAATTAAATATAAATTTAAATCTTTATCTTATAGGATGCCCAAAAGAAATTCTCAGATTAATAAAAAAGGCGTCTGATTCTGCGCTTTTGCAGGGAGAAAATTTTAATGTGAATATTACGGCTTCCAACAAACCTGATAAAGATATGAGGGGTTTTGCAATTATCCTTTATGGGGATAAATATGACAGCTCGATCTCCGAATATATAGATGATACAGAATTTCTCCTTTTAGAACATGACTATGATATCTCTCTTATTAAATCAGGAGTTTCAGACATCATCTCCGACTGCAGCAATGTTGAAAGGCTCTACGGTGCAGTAATAAATCTTATCAGAAGAGCTTATCTTCGCAGACGTTTCGAGCTCCGTGATAATATGTCAAAAACATATTATGATATGTCTGACAATATGCTCTGGACAAAAGATCTTAAAGATCTCCACATGGATATCAATCATTTTCTGATCGACCTTGTCGGCAAGCCTGTCGAAAAGATCGAAGGAAAACACGAAATAGAAATTTATGATCTGGATCCTAACGATCCGGGATGCGGTGAAAGCGATAATTATGTCCGAACGAACGGACTCAGCAGTTCTTTCTTTGAAACAATGCCTGACAAATCCGGAGCAAAACATCATTTTGCTGTTGTTAAATCCCCCTGGTTTGATAATCAGGGTCGGATCGTTGGAACAATAGGAATCGGAAAAGATGTGACTGAGCTCATGAATCAACAGTCGCGTTTCAATACATTCATTAACTCGCTTGATTATATCATAGTCATAACAGACTGCGATAACAATATCATACAGGTGAATCGTGCTTTTGCTGATGTTACGGATGATGCAGCTGTAAGTGCAAAAAGCTTTAACAGCATATTAAATGAGTATTTCACCCCGGTACTTGGCGGAACTGATCGTGATTTTAGCCGTTATGACGAGGAGAAGCAATCTGAGCGTTACTGGCATCTGTCCACTTTTTCACTTCGTGATTTCTGGGATGAACACACCGGAAATATCTATATACTTGAAGATGTCACCACGCAGAAGGAACAGTCCAGGCAGCTCATGAAAATGATGCGGACTGATTCACTTACAGGCACTAATAATAAGGCCGGAATGTATGACAATTTTAACCGTCTGGATAAAAACAGTAAATCCAGCTTTTTCCTTATAAGTCTGGATAATTTCAGGTATATAGGCAATTTCTACGGTCATGAGACCGCGGATAAGTTTCTTGTGGATATCGCGCATCTTATCGTTAATATCCTTCCAGAATGTGATGTTACACGTTACAGCGAAAATGAATTTTTTGTCCAGATTCCCGGAAACCTTTATGAAGGACAGGTGCGAAAACGTGCCCGTGATCTTGTCGAAAGGATCTCTGCCATCTCCGGTTATCCTGATGATATAATTCAGAAATGTCCTGTCTATATAGGTGTTCTCTATGATGCAGAACTCAGTGAATATATAGATACGATCATAAAAAAATGTGAAGTTGCGATGCTTCGTGCAAAGAAAAGCAACACTAACCGGTACTTTGTCTCTTACGGATCTTAATCCTGGCGAATATGCTATGGGGGTATTTTTATGAATTTTGACAGATATGACGAAAGCATAAGAGAGCTTATCGGTAATATAAACAGAGGTCTTTCTGAAAAAGATGAACAGGTTGTAAAATCAGCAGAAAACCTTATCGTAACAGCTTGTACAATGCACGATATGTCATTGGAAGGTTATGCCAGATACATGCTTGCCTTAAGCTTCTACCGCTTTGATTATCCGGAGGAAAAAATCAGAGAAGCACTCAACAAAGCGATAATTTTCCTTACACCGGCTGATGATCGTATCCTGATTGCATCTGCCTACAATATGCTGGGAATTTTAGAGGCAATAAACAACCGTCAGAATCTCTCGATGGACTATTTTATGACCGCACTCAGCTATTGCGATGAAGACGATGAAGAATCTTTCCTTAAGAAATTTACTATTGAATCCAATATATCATATCTTTACTACTCTGCCGGTGAGGTGGATTATGCCATAGCGCTCGCTTCAGATACCATCAATGCCCTTGTTGAACTTGCATTTGTTGATGAGCGTTTTCAGCTTCTTCTTTACAGGCTCTATTGTACAATAGGTGTATTCTACTGCGAAATCGAGGAGCCAAACCTGAACTCAGCAGAAAAGTATCTGAGCGACGCAGATAATTCCATCCATGGGTATCCTGATGATATTACGGCAGATAAAGATATAATTCACACAAATCTCCTTATAATGATCAATTTTTTTCGTCAGGACAAAAACTCCTATGATGAAAATATTTCCCGTCTTCTTGATCAGATTGGAAATATCATAAATTTCACTGATTCCTATAGTGATGTTTTTATGGTGATAGAATTTCTTATCGATCATGAAGAATATTTTTCTGCCGGTAAAATTATCCAGTCCATATCAGGTCAGGTTAAATCCTGCAATTTCCTTGGAATACATGCAAATTTCGATGAATTGATGATCAATTATCTGGAAGGTTCCGGCATGGAACAGTCTGCTAATGAGGCATCGCATCGCTATTATAAAAGGATCCGTGAAAAGAAACCCGGCGATGTCGGGGCAATGCTCTATTCTCTCAATTTAAGGCGGGATATGCAGCACATGCAGATAGAAGGAGAACGTCTTAAATATGCAGCGATCCGTGAAAAAGCTGCCAACGAAGCAAAAACAGCTTTTCTTTCCAATATGTCCCATGAACTTAGGACACCTATAAATGCGATCCTTGGAATGGATGAAATGATCATTCGTGAATCCAGTGAAAAAACCATACTGGAATATGCCGAAAACATACAGTCAGCGGGAAATTCCCTGCTCTCTATCATCAACGATATACTTGATTTTTCAAAAATCGAAGCCGGAAAGCTTGATATCATTCCGGATGATTACCATTTCTCGGTATTGCTCAACACTCTCCTTATGATGTTACGTTCAAAAGCCAGGGATAAAAATCTGACCCTTGACTTTGAAATTGATGAAAGTATCCCGGACAAACTTTACGGTGATGAAATGAGAATACGACAGGTTCTCCTGAACCTTCTTAATAATGCCGTAAAATACACAGAAAAAGGTGGTGTAGTCTTCAGGGTAAGCTACGAAAAAGCAGATGAAGAACAGGCTCTAATCACTTTCCATGTTATAGATACTGGAATAGGTATTAAAAACGAAGATTTCGAACGTCTCTTCTCTCCTTTTGAACGAATTGATGTCAGAAAAAATAAAACCATAGAAGGTACCGGTCTTGGCATATCTATCACTACAAAGCTTCTGAAGCTTATGAATTCAGAACTCGAAGTTGACAGTGAATATGCAAAAGGTTCAGACTTCCACTTTACTCTTAGTCAGAAAGTAACTGACTGGGAGCCAATGGGCGATTTTATCCAGAAAGTAAAGACTCTCGAACCGGATATCAAGAAAAACAATCAGAGTTTCTCTGCACCAAATGCAAGGGTTCTCGTTGTTGATGATACAGAGATGAATCTTATGGTTATCCAAAATCTTCTCAAACGCACCAGAATGAAGGTAGATACTGCCTTAAGCGGAATGCAGGCATTGGAAATGATCGAAAAAGCAGACTACGACATAATATTTATGGATCATCGTATGCCCATAATGGATGGTATTGAAACCTTCAACAATATAAAATCCAGGCCAAAGAATTCAAGAAACTATAATACACCGGAAGTAATGCTGACAGCAGATGCTATAGTGGGGATGGAGGAAAAGTTTATTTCATGTGGTTTTGACCTCTATCTTGCAAAGCCCGTTGACTCTGCAGCATTAGAAAGCGCAATTCTGAAACTGCTTCCTGAAGAACTTATTTCAGAGCCTATAGAGGATGATAATATATGTCATATTTCTACTGACCATAACAGCGAAGAATCAGTCATTATGAATGGCTTAAAAGATCTACCCATAATGGATACTGAATCTGCAGTCAGCGCCTGCGGAGATATTTCTACCTTTATTCGTGTAGCTAAAAGTTTCTTTGAAAGTGCTCCCTCAAAAATAATGGAGATAACTGAAGCTATTGAAAATGATGATATCAGCCTTTATACCACCAAAGTTCATGCTCTGAAAAGCAGTGCAAGACTATGCGGTCTTCATGATCTTTCAGAAGCAGCAAAGGCACTTGAAGAATTTGGTAATAAACAGCGCGATAAGGGTCTTACAATCTCCGAGGAGATAATTTCAAACTCGCAAAAACTCCTCAAGGATTTTGAAAATATATCCCAGAAAATAGCTAAAGCCTATCCCTGCAGTTCAGTTTCAGAAGAAGCCAAACCTGAAATCGAACTTGATGAATTATATGATGCTTATCGCATTATTTATGAATATAATGAATCATTTGATATCGGAAGTATCGACGAACTCATGAAAAAACTGAGCGAATACAAAATTCCATCAGAGGAAAAGAATAGATTCGAACAGCTTAAGCTCTATGTAAATGAAGTGAATAACGACGAAATTTCAAAACTTTTAGAACATATCGTTCCCATTGGCGGGATTGAAGAGGGCTGACATATTATTTCTGTTCAAATATTGAACTATAGCAAAAACCGGAATGTCATATGACATTCCGGTTTATTAAATCACATTTTAAATTCAAGCGATTAATTATGCACGCTCAACAGCTCCTGAACGCAGGCAGCGGCTGCAAACATAAAGCCTCTTAGAAGCTCCGTTTACCTTACATTTTACATGTCTGATATTAGACTTAAAAATGCGATTTGACCTTCTATGAGAATGGCTGACGTTGTTACCAAAGTGAACGTCCTTACCACAAACTGCACATTTTGCCATGAAAAACACCTCCTTGCAAACCGTACTGGGTCCTGCAATTCAGACCCGCAACATTAGCATTTTAACAGAAAAAAGCATATAATGCAAGCTTTTTTATCAATTGTTTTCTGTTTTATCAAAAGCGATATCTATTGCCTCTGCATTAGACAGATCTTCACGCTCAGCACTCTTGTCTTCCGTGAACTTGCCTATCATTTCCGGAACCATATCCAGTATCTTGGTAACTGCATCCTGATTCTTGATATTTACGAGTCTTGCATTACCATTCTTTATGACGAGAACAGCAGATGGTGTCATTCTTCCGCCTATTCCACCACCGGTCTTTCCCTTTTTATCGTCTTCCCCGGTTCCCGCTGCAAGTCCGAAAGAAACCTCTACAAGCGGAAGGATCAATGTATCTCCTAAATTTATGGGCTCTCCTACAACCGTCTTTGTCGAAAGAAAGCTTCCCATACCCTTGACCATCTTATCAATTATTTCATCGTTCTTCATAAATCTCCACTCTCCTTAAAATATTCGAATCCTGAACCAATGTCTCTGCTTTACCTTCTGAATTTCTTTACAACCCTCATAAACCGCTTATCAAAATACAGTCTGCAAGCTATAAGGATCAATACATAAATCTGAAGGCCACCCTTCATAAAGATATCTGCCTTTATAACTTTTCTTTCAAAATCAGGGTTCAAAACTACGTTTTTTCCAATGACCGGAGCCAGTGCGGCATATCTTCCGTAAAATATACCTGTTTCAGATGGGTCTGATGCTCCGTAGACCAGATTGATCTTAAGTTTTGAAGGCTTTATCTTACGCGCGAAATATTTAATCTCAGACCAGGCTTTCTTTATTGCCCTTATGGTCTCCTCATCTTCGAGCAATTCCTTATAATGCCCGATTTTTCCCTTAATCTCCTTAATTTTATCACATAGCGACTCTATTTTGTAGTAGATATTTTGAAAGCTTCCCCTGACCTTGGCTAGAATATTTCCTGTCTTTTCAGATATCTTTTTAAATATCGATTTCTTTTCATTCTCCATATAAGAATCTGCTTCTTCTTTATCCGAAAGCCTGCCTGTATCCTCTTCTGCAGCAGATTCTTCAATATGCTGAGTCACGTTTTCTTCATCCGGGCTTATGATTTCTTCTGTTTTTATCTCCTCTTTATCCCGGAGATTCTCAGACAATTCTTCGTTTTTTTCCTCAATTATTTCCGGCTCTTTCTGATACTCTCCCATCTGATCGTCCATCATATCGTCATCATCGGAGCCACTATCATCTTCCTTCGGAAATATCTTTCTTCCAAACAGTTTTGCCCAGTATTCAAGACCATTCTCCGCATTATATTCAGCATATACTTTTAAAAGGCCAAAAAACCATCTTATATCTGCATTAACCCTATAGTCCTTAATATCTGAATCATAGTCTCCTGCTATTTTATATCGAAATGGCAGAAATAAGACGGTCAGTATTATCAGCAAAGCCAACGCCAGAATGCAGAGAATCACTATTCCGATAATTTTAAGAACAGTTAAAATTATCATTATATCTTTCCCCTTTCATCCCGAAATATCTCCACAAATCATACTCTCCGGTTGCAGATTTTGCATCTGACATTATTTCCCAGGTAAGATATGCCGCTTCTTCAAAGCTGCCGGCAATTCCAACCACATAGGGAGGATGTTTCCTGTAATATTTCTGTTTAACAACAGTATTGTGATAAATTTCCAAAGGATCTTTTCCCTCCCTTGGAAGAACTATCAGATAGGCAGAAAAGACACTCAAACCATGAGCGATCTTCCAGGTCAGAAGTTTTTTCCCTCTGCCTAAACTCTCTCCATAATAAAGATTTTTTGCAAATCTCATATTTTCACCCTTTGAACTTATCCGCCATAATATGCATCAAAAATCCTCTTAGCCATAGGTACTGCATAATCGCTTCCGCTTCCTGCTCCTTCTACGATCACCGTAACAACTATATCAGGATCCTCCGGATTTGAATAACCGGTAAACCAGGCGTGGCTATTTCCCTTTACAGTACCAAATTCTGCGGATCCGGTCTTTCCGGCAACAGCATAACTCAAGCCGTTAAGCTTTCGACCTGTTCCGGTCTTCACGACCTCTTTCATAAATTTCTGAACGATTTCCGCTTCCTCTTCTGTCATTATACGCTTATATTCCTCAGGTTCATAGCTTTTAATTAAATCCCCGAGATAATTTGTCTGCTTTGTTATTACATAGGAACGCATCATCATTCCATCATTTGCTATCGCTTCCGTTAAAAGAGCCATATGCATAGGTGTCATCAGTGTTTTTCCCTGTCCTATGGCAGACTGCATTATCTCTTCGGTATCCGATGAGCTGCTAAGTGAAAATGAGCTTTTCGAATAAGAATAATCCACCGGAAGCTCCTGGTTAAATAAAAGTTTCTTACAGGTAGCTGCATATTTTTTCAAGTTAAGATTTAGGCCTATATTCGCAAACGAACAGTTACAGGATTTTGCAAATGATCCAAGCAGATCCTCTGATCCATGTACTGAGCCATGATAACATGAGATCGTTACATCATCATAGGTTATGCTTCCGCTGCAGTTATAGGAATAATCCTCATAGCTGTCCGAATGTTCTTTAAGGTATTCCAATAATGTCACTGTCTTAAATGCAGAGCCCGGAGGATAAAGTCCCTGAACAGTTCTGTTGATCAAGGGAGAATTATCTGTATCCGAAGCTACCTGTGCCCAGTTTTCCGAAACTGTATTTGGGTCATAGTCCGGTTTTGAAACCATCGCCAGTATTGCACCTGTTTTGGCATCCAGCACCACTATCGCACCCTTATAAACGCCAAGGGCTTCTACTGCGGTTTTCTGCAGATTTACATCAAAAGTCGTATAAATATCATCGCCGTAATTTCTCACTCCGGCCATTTCTTTCTGAAGACGCTCATCTATCGGTGAATCCGAAGTAAGCAGCGCTATATTTGCAATCGATTCTACTCCCGAAGCACCATGCGTCGAATAGCCCACCGCCTGTGCAAAAATCTCCTTATAAGGATAATAGCGAACCTCTGCTCCCTCTGAATTAATAGCCTGTTCAGCAAGTATATCTCCATTTGCGGCAAATATTTTTCCTCTTATGACCTTTTTAGCCAAATTAGTCTGTCTCATATTATAAGAACTGTTTATTGTATCCGGTGCCTTTATCTGCACATAATATGCAAAATATGCCGTCATTATAAGAAAAATTCCTACAAAGAAATACATTATAACGTTAAGTTCATTAAAACGTCTTCCGGGCTTTTTCTGTTTTGGACTTTTCTTTATTTCATTTGAGTCTTCTGTTATTTCACTGTCAAAATAATCCATTAAATTCTTTCGGCTCCATCTATGATATAGATTCCCTGTATGATCGCAAACATGATCAGGGTTGCCAGAAGTGATGATCCTCCATAGCTTACCAGAGGAAGTGTCACGCCTGTAAGCGGTATAAACTTCACCGCTCCTCCGATCGTTAAAAATACCTGGAAAATATAAACTACTCCAAGTCCTGCCGCCATCAGTTTATAATATGCATTTCCAATAGTCATCGCAATATTTATCATCATCAGGAAATTGCTTATACATACAAGTATCAGACATACACTGAATATGCATCCCATTTCCTCAGAAATTGCAGAAAATATAAAATCCTGCTCTACAACAGGTATCTTATCCGGGCTTCCCATGGTAAGTCCCATTCCAAACCATCCTCCGGTTCCTATTGCAAAAAGCGACTGTGTTATCTGATATCCCTGTCCGTCTATTTCACTGAAAGGATTCCTCCATGCCCTGAATCTTACCCTTACATGAGAGAAAAGCTTATATCCTATGACAGTTCCGATCGCTCCGGCTCCAAGACCTCCTGCTAATACCAGTGGTGCCTTCAGTGCTATATAAAGCATGAAAACATATGCGACAAAGAAAATAACAGCTCCTCCAAGATCCCTTGATATAACAAGTATGACGCAATACAGAAAAGCCGCTGCTGCTGAGATTATTATTTTATTACGCCCCGGATTTATCGTGATCCTGTCTGTATATTCATTCTTTTCCGTGAGCATCCCTGCTTCAAATATAACAAAAACTATCTTTACAAATTCCGAAGGCTGAAAAAGTATTCCTGCAATTTTTACCGAAAGCCTCGATCCGTTTGTGATAGAACCGAATATAAAAACCGCTGCCAGTGATAAAAATCCGATAATGCCAAATACAATACTATAATCCCTTAACTTTTCGAATCTTTTAAGACAATACGGGATCGCAAAGGTCACCAGAAGAGAAACAACAGCTATAAAGAACTGTTTCAGAGCCTTTTCCGGTGAAAGCCTTGTTATCATTACAAATCCCACTGCCAGCAATAGGCATGTGTTATTAAGAAAAAATCCCGAGCTGTCCGGATAAATTATCCTGTACAT
>JAIKZC010000301.1 GCA_024682575.1 Lachnospiraceae bacterium
GCCAGATGCAGATGCTGAACTTTCTCCGTTATTATGAAAAGCGGTGATCTGTAAGGTTTTAGCTCCTCCAACTTTTCTGTAAGCTCTTTGCCCGGCGGGACTTTTTCCCCATCCTCATCTTCCTCTATTCCTTTTATTATGAGGATTGCGTTAAAAAGTCTGCTCAGCATATCTGCTTGCATGAGCATTTTTATTTTATCCCTGCTATAGCTAAGATCAGCTATAAGGCAGCTTTCTCCATGGTCTGACGCAGCTCTTTCGGCCTGATAGCTCCGTCCTATTCCATTCCGTCCTGAAAGCATTACTGCAGAATTATCTATTTGAAAAACTGCATCTATTCGTCTTCCTATATCTTCTCTTATAAAAAGCTTCTTTTCCCCTGATGGCTTTATCAGCTTAAAACCATTGCCGACCTCTTCGCTGCCGTTAAGAAAGGTTAGAACCTCTCTTTTTAACCCCAAAAGCCCCTTAGAAAGCTTATCCTGGTCAAATAATGATAAAAATGGTGATCTTTCTATAAAACTTCTTCGCATTGAAGCTATATCCTTTTCATCTGCAAAAAGATCAGACACAAAGGATATTCCGGGAGTTCCCTTTGCCACATCATCCTGAAGATATCCGTTTATCCTTTTGTATTTATCTGCATTTTCCGAAAGCAATGAAAGAAATACCACCGATCGTTCCTGAAAGTTTAAGTTAAAACGTCGGATAAGTCTTATTGCCGGAAAAGCATCCGAATCTGTAAGCTCAAGTCTGTTCTCCACAACATCTCTTATCACCTTAAGCTCAGACTTTTCGTCATTATCACACTTATCGATCAGCCTTTCTTCTGAGGCCTTTGAAAGGTTATGCTCAAATTCCTGTCTTGTTATTACAAGACCGAGCATATTTTTCATATCATTCTTTGGTCCCACCCATTGATGATATTTATAATAAAGATAAAGCCTGTGATCGAGTTCTGCAGCTATGTCGTGCATGAGATCTTCCTGGTTCTCATAAGCTTCATCCACTTTATCCATGCGGATATCTTCATCATCTATTTCAAGTTCTAAAAGATCCATTCCCTCATCCTGTCTTCGTCATCCGATTTTAACATTCATTGCAGGTGCCATTTTGATGGTGATTATTCCTCCAAAATTGCAGATAAGTTTGCAGTTTTTATTTGCCGCAGGCATTCCGTTTATTTTTACCGTAGCCGACCCCGGTGCCCACGGCGCCTGAACCTGAGCAGCAGCTATACATGGTCCCGGAACTCCGGTCGCCATACTCGGCTGCATCGGACTTGTGCAGGTTCCAAACATAAGCGGTTTATTATCAAGTATTATTCCTGCCTTCATATGACAAAATTTCACATTTGGCGAGGTCGTTTTTGCAATAGGAAATGGTACTGAACCAAATGTACACTGACAAACGCAGCCCTGCGTTAACGGATTTGCTCCCATATATTTATCCCCTCCTAAAATACTTCTATTTTTTCAGCATCCTTAAATACCGCCCTGTATTTTCCGTCATTGATTTCGAATTTCTCAGCATGAAGGATTTTGGTTCCTCTCTTATGAGGATTTTTCAGATTCATCGAAAGGCTCGCTCTGCCATTCTCTATATCTTCGATACATATCATTTCAGATGCTTCTCCATCCATTACAATGAAATTATCGGGGTAAAGATGCTTTGTCATTGATGCAGGTACGAATACAGCAACAGTTTTAACACCTGCCTTTGCTTCGCTTTCTGCGACCTTAAGCTCCATTCCTTTTTTCACCGGCACTATCCATACGTATTCCCCTTGGGCCTCTCCTTCAAATACTTTTGCATCTTTTCCATAGGGATAATTTTCCCCGGCTTTCAGAGTTATAACAAAAGTTAACGGAAATTCTCCAACTTCTATTTCTATTTTTTCTTTTAAATAAATTGCACTTTCAATTTCCAGCTCATGACTTCCCCTGGCTGCATTCATCAGAAGAAAATATCCATCATTCTTCCAAAGGAGCTTTACACTCTGTCCGTCCAGTTTCGCCTTGAAAATTCCATTTGCTATGGGCTTTTCTGTAAAACTGTCAGTTATTCTGAATATCGCGGAAATCCTATGATTAATCACTCTAAATCTGCCCTTTCTGCTCCAGTGAAATCTCTGTACTCATTACACGGCTTATCTTCTTGGATCTCTTAGAATTTATATTGATCCCTGATACCTTGACAACAAATGATGCCTTATAGGCAACCTGTGGGTTATTCCAGATTTTCTGCATTCTTTCCATATCATAGTTTTCAACATTTATGAAAAGATTTGTATCCTCCGCTGCTATCGATCCCGTCAGATATTTTTTATCCATTATAGGAGAGTCTGCTATTGCCTGAATGGCTGCTCCCAGTATCCTGTAGGTATCTGCTTCCCTTACCTGCAAAGGTGCCTTGGAATGAGCCGTAATTATAAAATAGGCAAAAAGCTGTGTAGGCTCCATTTCCATCCTGTCAATTCCTACCGGCCTGAACGTCGGCATTCCATTCTGCCTGTCCTCCTCAAAATGAACCAGATGCACCGTAAGAGCATTATTATCACTTTCATACGGACTGCAAAGAGAGATCATCTCTCTTTTGCTCACCGGTTCAGGTGTCAGCGCATCTCTGAACATCTCCACAATTGCATTTCCTGTTTCAAATATCGCTGTATAATCAGCCATTTTATTCTCCTGAAAAAGAATCTGCGAGCCATCCGCTGCTTTCCGACAGATATCCTCCGGATACATCGTTCATTTCTGCCGCTACAACTGCAAAATTCGCAAGATTCGAATATAATGCCGAGCAATTATCCATAACTTCCATTTTGGCATCATTTAGCTCGTCTTCCCCTATTGCTCCTGTTTTGAACTTCTTTTCCGCTTTTTTTTCTGCTTCTATAGAGTCTGAATAATCGTCTACTGAAGACTTTATTGTCTCGCCTGCAAGCTGAAGTTCCACCATCTGCGTTTGAAGGAGCTTATAAATCTCCTGGTCATTTATTTCTCCTTCTTCCGGCTTTTCAGTTTTCATAAGTTCCTTGAAAAGCTCCTCTATCTCCTCTTTTAATCCGTTATAAAGTTCTGCTGCCTTGAAATAATCCGTGTTATTTTCATAATCCTCAAGCGATGTTTCAACTCTTTCATTCATTCCGGTATCTTCAAAAGCATCTTCAAGTCTTTTTGCATTTTTCTTTACCGAATCCTTATAGCTCTGCATTGCGGCTTCATGCTCTTCCGCCGACTTGGCAAGCGCATTATCTACAGATGCCTTTGAAAGTTTTTCTGTATCTATTGCCGAAACATCAAAAAATACAGCCACCTGTGACATATCCACTGAAGTACCGTCATCTCCACCTGTAAGGACAGATGTCTCAGAAGCATTTTTAGCCATTTCAGCTGTTTGTGAACTTATTATCATCTTAAGAGATTTCAATTCTTTATCGAGGTCCTTTAAGCGCTTATCCACATCTTCTCCCATGGCCGCTTCCGCCTTTGCCTCGTCTATGGCTTTTTCAACCATCTTTGTTTTTTCCTTTGCTGCAGTTACCTGTTCCGCTGCCGCAAAATAAAGTACCATATTTTTTATTACAGTATTTCTGTCTTTTTTATTTGCCTTTTTTATTACGCTTGAAGGAGCTGCCGTCCCATAATAAGGACTCTTGGCTTTTACTGCGGCCGTTTCTGCAGCCGTTCCACCTGCTGAAGCTGAAGCTGCAACTGCTGTTGCTGCTCCACCTGCCGCTGCTGCTCCGCCTGCTTCTGCTGCTCCGCCTGCCGCTGCTCCGCCTGCCGCTGCTGCTCCGCCTGCTTCTGCTGCTCCGCCTGCCTCTGCTGCTCCACCTGCCTCTGCTGCTCCACCTGCCTCTGCTGCTCCGCCTGCTGCCGCCCCATCTGCTGCCGCTGCTGCATCTGCTGCCGCTGCTGCATCTGCTGCCGCTGCTTTATTTTCGGCCGACGCTTCGTCTGCTGCATCGTCTCCAGGTGCATCAAGTCCGATTTTTTCAAGCAGCTCATTCATCTTATCCTGAGCATCATCAGCTGTCTCATTATCCGTAGCTGTTTCTGCCTCTTCTTCACTTTCCTCAGTGTCTTTCTCTCCCGCTTCCCATTCATAGGAACTGATCTTTTTACCCTTACCGGAACTCCAAAAAGTCAGTATAAATTCATCAGTTTTATAACTCGTATAATATTCTTTTTTATTTGTAAGTGGGTTTAGAGCAAAGTCTTCCTCAGGTTCTACGTCAGCCAACAGGTCCTTTGCAAGCTTTTCAGATTTCTTAAAATCCTTAATCGATTTCCAGACCATCAGGTCAATCCCGGAGGATTTTGAAGATTCAGTCAAAAATACGCTTTTAACTCTCGGTTCGTTATCCTCAGTAGCAAATGAAAACACCAGATTTGCGCCAAGTTTAGAGTATGAAAAACTGAATCCATCATCAGACACAGTTCTAATTCCTTTTTTCTGAAAAACTTCTTCAACCTCATCCATGGTAAGACCGGTAAGCGCCGAACCATTAATCGTCCCCTCTATTACCGGACCATCATAAAGCAGCACGGAATTACTGTATATTTTTCCATTTCCATCGGGAATATAATTTTCCAGACTTCCCTCATACCAGAGCTTTCCATCATGATAACAACGCGCATCACCTACTGTAGTTCCGTGATCAAATTCTCCCTTGATCTTGTTATTATCTTCAAGGTTTAAGACTCCATCTCCAGAATAAAATCCATCAACAAATTCACCTTTGAAAGCTATACTTCCGTCTTTATTGTAAGCAATACCATTTCCGTTATACAGATCATCCTCAAAGTCACCTTTATATTTTACTTTCCCATCTTCGTACTCAATCCCGTGACCTGATTTCTTTCCCATGGAAAATTCTCCATCATAAATGATCTTTCCATCTTCAAAAAGCTTTCCCTTACCTTCATAGAGACCATTCTCAAATTTTCCGGTGTAAACTCTCTTCTTATTATTATATTCCGTTCCGTTACCGCTGAACTCTCCTTTTTCAAAGTTACCATCAAAGATCAGAAATCCATTATCATAGAGCTGACCTTCTCCTTCATACTCCCCGTTTTGAAATTGCCCCTCATAAAGAAGCTTGCCGGCTTCGTCATAAAGGATACCATCGCCTTCATATTTACCTTCCTTAATATTACCTTCATAAACCGGGATACCTTCCTTAAATATCTTTCCTTCTCCCTCATATTTGCCTTCTGAAAAATAACCCTCATAAGTCTCAAGGCTATTCTCATCGTATTCTATTCCATAACCTTCTTTTTTCCCTTTTACTACTTTTCCCTTAAATTTAGGAAGCTTCTTTTTCTTGTCATAATAGATCACAACTTTACCGGTATATGAACCCACGCGATGATCATCCATCCACATATGATTTGTAAAAAAACTGCTGACGATCCATGGCCACACAATAGTCACCAGAAATATTATTCCAATGACTAATCCAATCGATACGGTTATTAGAAATGACTTTGCGATAAGAAGATTGCCTGTTTCAATATAATCTTCTCTTTTAGCAGGTTTCTTGCTCGTACTGGCAGCTGCATCCAAAAACTTTGGTCCCAGCTTGGACGCAGCCCGTGTAATACTCGTAGCACTTCTTATCCTGGATGTAATGCTTGTCAGAAAGCGTAAAAAGAACGCTCTGAACGTCCTCAGCACTACTCCCAGCGATGCAATTAAACTGCCTAAAAACCTCTCCAACATAGCCTACCCCACTAGTCTAAATAAATATTTTTCCTCTTCCCTTCATTCTCAAATGAATCTGCCTCATAAAGATAATACTTGGCAATCTCATCATTAGGATTCTCTCTTACAACCTGCATAAACTCTCCCCTTGCAGTTTTGTAATCGCCAGAGTAGAAAGAATATAATGCATTAAGGAAGATTTTCTCCATACTCTCCTTCTTAGAAGCCGTCTCAGGAAGATCACCATTATAAATCTCATAAACTCTGATCTCTTCCTCATCTTCCAGGATTTTTCCTATATATCTGCAATTATATTCTTTTGCAAAATGATAAATTTCTTCCGTACATAAAATCCCGGCTCCGGCCTTATCCAAAAATGATAAAAGCTTTCCGCTTATATCATAGCTCTTTGATATAACTATGGGCTGCATCTTAACTTCATTTCCTATAACTCCACTCATTACCATACTTGAGTCAAGTATCACATGAACATTTACATCTTTTTCATTTTGAAATTCCTGTACTATCTTTATTGCGGCAACAACTGTTTCATTATTTGCTTTTCTGAAAAGAGCAACAAATCCGTCATACCTGAAATCAAGAACTGTTCCTCTATGCTGATCAAGGATTTTCGATGACCTTTCCACCATATTATTTAATTTAGAAAAAACAGCACCTTTTTCATCTCTGTAGAGTTCACTGTTCAGCTTAAATGAAACCGTCATAAGTATAAGTTCATTTTTTGAACAGGTATCTTTACTTATCTCATGTACTTCTTTTACACCAAGAAGCTCAACAACATTTTTAGGCATGAATCTTTCGTAGCATTTACGACGTTCTTCTATATCATGCATTACTTCTCTTATCTCAACTCCAACAGAATTCATCGAATCATTAAGCTCACTTATCTCATCACCATAAAAATCATTAACTCCCTTCTTTTCACTGAATATTCTTCTGGTTCTGCGGCTAAGACTGATGATTCTGGCTGCAAATGATAAAAGGATCAGTATCACACTCAACCATATAAAGCTCATAAGAAGTCTTACTTCAAACATGTAGATCCTGTAATTCCTTATGTGGTCGGTTGAAGAAATCCTTTCCCTTACAGTAATACTCCTGACCCTGTCACCGGGTAATTCAACAGATGATACATAGTATCTTTTTCCGTTTCTCATATATGCAGTGTTGGTTATCTCACCATCTTTATCAAAAGCTTCTCTGGTATTGTCAACATATTGAGCACCGAAATAAAACATTCCTATAAGCTTCTTTTTTCCGTCAACCTCTGAATAAATATTATTATCTTCATCCTTCTTAAATTCGAGCACATTAAAATCACCCCGAACCTTTCTGATCTCCTCTTTTGACGGATTGCATTTATTAATAGCATTAAGATATTCAAAGGATTCAGCTTGTAATTCATCAGCAACGTCATTGTATAACTGAATGCCCCATATTTTTTGTAAAACGTAAAAACCGACTAATAAGACCACGCCCCAGCGAAAAATAAGTGAATAATGCATTCTCCAGGTTACTGCTATCATATACCAGAACACCGTTGTCAGAAACAGCAGCAGGAGTTCAAAAATCCCTATCATGACCATGGCTATATACCTTGGTCTGGTCAGATTTTGTGTCAGATCTTCATAGGTATTACTGTAATATCTGATTAACTTTTTACAGTCATATACCGCAACTATATCTCCCTTGAGGTTATTATCCAGAGCGGTAATATCTTCATCTACGCTCAAAAGATCAACAAAGCTCCTGATATCAGAATTTGAAGGGTATCTTGCCCAGAGAGTAGCCGTTGATGCATCAAGGAATATTGCTCCTTTGTCCGCCTCCCACACATTGATGATGTTTGAATCCTCCGGTAACTCAGCAAAAAGTTCTCCTCCGAAGTAAAGATTCCCATCCTTCCTCATCATTTCTCTTCCATCTTCAAAAACATAATAAATTGCATCACCCGAACCAAGTTCAGACTTATCAAATTTTTCAAAAAATATAGCTCTGTTATTATCTTCTATCTTATAGGCTCTGATTTCATCATCAGCATCCACTAAAAAGGTACATATCTGATTCTGTTCAGTAATTGCATATATCTTTTCTCCGGAATTTGCTGATGTTGTGTAGAGATTTTGACTTTTCTTTCTTCCATCTTCTATAAAAAATAAACTCTGAGAACCATTTTCGTTTGAGGTAGAAAGGTAAACATCTCCCTTACTAGATGTATGTATTGCTTCAAATCCGACTACATCGTCATCTATTCCGATATCATGAAGCTTTACGGATCTGACATATTTTCCCATACTGTTAAGTCTGACAATACTCCAATATCCATCTAATGAACCATCAAGCTTCATATTAAGATTTTCTATAACATCAATATAGCCGCCGCCGGTGCTGACCTTCTCAACTCCAACTCGCATCGTTCCTGCTGCTTCCTCTAGAACAAAAGCCATATATTTATTGAAAAGTACAAATCCTAAACTGTTGAGAAGAAAGAGTATCAGGAAGTAGAGTGCTATTTTTCTTAATTTAAGTCTCATCTTTCCTCCCTTCCTATAAATCTGCTTTTAAAAAACCATTTGATGTTTTTTATTAAGATTGAAAATATCCTTTCTATAAATGGCATATTAACCTGACGTTTATACTCAGCATCTATCAATGGAAATGCTTTCTTCCATCTTGCATAGAGCTCCACTGCATCTGCTGCAGGTCTTTTATCCAGATACAGAAAAAATTCTCTCTCTGATATCGGCTCGGTAAAAGACTTCGGAAGAATTTTTCTTATTTCCTTTTTCAACGTATCTACATACTCCTGATTATAAACTGCCGGATCCACAAAAAAATTCATTTCTACTCTTTCAGATGCCTGTTTTACCAGAAAATTCTCATGGAGTATAACTCTATACTTCACATCATCAGGATATGATTCTGAAGCAAGCCCCTTGTTAAGGATCTGGTCAACGCAATGAAATCTGAATTCTTCCTTTAATAATGATTTTTTCTTAAATACATTATCAATATTTTCACCTGATTTATAGCTGAATACAGCATAAAATCTACCTTCATCTACAAAATTCCCCTTATATTCCGGACAGTTCTTCAAATCATGAAAGGTCTTTACATACTGCTTGATATTATCTCCTGAATAAGCATTAAGCAGATATGTATTTTTCTCCCTTTCCTCAATATCTACAACCCTAAGCGCTGCATAATTCGGGGATTCCCTCAGTATACATTCAACTTTATATCTCTCCCGAATCAATTCTGCCATAACTCTCCCCGTTTCTTCTTAAATCGCATCCTCTTATTCCACTATCACATAAGCACTTGCACTGACATCCGGATCTGCGGTAGAAGTTGCTATTATTTCATAAGTACCAGCCTGCTCAGGTGCCTGATATACACCATTTACATCTATTGTTCCGCCGCCTTCTTCCTCTATTCTGAAACTAACATTCTTGTCGTTCGATCCCTCTACCAAAGCTCTGAAATGAATCTTATCTTCTGCCGAAAGTCTTATAACCTCTGGTATCAGCCTCACTACAGGCTTTGACTTATCATAGATCCTATCAGTATCTCTCTCAGGTTTCTGCGCAAAATAGTGAACCCTTATCCGGTTTCCTTCCACTGTATCATGAAGCCATACACCGATCTTCATTGTCCCCTTTTCAGGGAAAACTACTGCTGCAACTTCAGCCCAGGGTGGATTAATACCCGAATGCTTCGACTTAAATACCTCTTTATTTCCAAAAAGTAGTGCCTTGTCAGAATCATTTGCCATAAACTCTATTGAAAGTCTCACATCAACAGTACCTGCTCCGAGTCCATGCGGTATTTCCTCCGAATAAAATCTAGAATTGACCTTTATCCCTCCCGGCATCTCAAGATCAACTACACCATGACTTACCGAATAGTCATACTGTTCCGTTCCCGGCAATCCAAAATCAAGACTGAGCTTTCCGCTCTTTGGATTATAATTTGATCTGACATCAGGCTTCTGCCAATAGTCAAGCTGTCGTACAGTTGTCTGTACCTCCATGATACCATCGGATTTTGTAACTGATGCACCATATTTTCTTATTCTCTGATCAAACGGCAGATCTGTTATCATATTTATGAACATGCTTACCGTTGAATGTATAAGTTCTATTTTTGCAAGATAGATCGGCACATTTTTTTCTCTTATGTGATCAGCAAGGTTATCTCTCTTTCTTCTGATCTCATCTGCTTCCTGCGCTGTAGACGCAGCACTCACCTCTGCATCTATCTTGATATAATTCTTGTAATGTCTGCTTCCGATTTCTAAGTTAAGCTCAACATTTCTGCTGAAAAGCTGTCCTTCGTAATCACTTACGCCATCAATTTCAACGGGAAGATCGACTATTACGCACTGTCTTTTTTCTGTCGAACCCTGAGAATAAGCAAGTTCGATCAGTCCGTTGTTTGTGAACTCACTCTGTCCGCTTAACACAAAATTTACCGGAGGAGTATTATAATCTTTTATTATCAGCACATGAACATTCAGATTGCTTCCGGAAACGACAACGTCATCCATCGCCATAACAATTGTCAGTTTTTCCGAGTCATAGATCGTATTTACATTTTTGTATCCGCTTCCCTCCAGGATTTCTTTGTAATCAGGCTTTTCTGCTGTAATAAAAAGTCTGTAACTCTCCCTTGTCATATTAAATTCACTGTTGCCGCTTGTTCCAGTATTTACAGCATTTACAGGATTAGTTTCTTTTTCTTCATAATTTATCCCAAGCCATGCATCAGTAGATTCCTCGATTGTTTCAAAACCGTCTATCATGGGAAGTTTCCTGATAAGAGGCTCTTCTATAACTATTTCCTGTCCTTCATAATCAATTGCAAGACCACTCTCTATCAATAAAGTCGAATCGTCCTGAACCGTTACGCCAAGTCCATATACAACACCGCTTCCGTTCATTGAGATATTCATAAAACGGTGTTTGTTTCTGTTATAATTCTGTTCTGTTTCAAAATCCTTAACTGTTAAAAGTTTTCCATAAAAATATCTGTTCCGTTCTACCGGGAATAAATCATTAGCCATTGCTATCGTCCCCTCCGATTACCGTATCAAACTGAAGTGTAATGTTTTCATCTATCTTAACCGTTGTATAATCCCCTACCATCGAATTTACTCCCAGGTAGGAATGCCAGTCTAACTGTATCCCCTGCTTGAGAATGATCAGTTCCATCCTTCTCCCTGCAGGTACCATATCATTCATGTTGTTTATGAAAGTTTCTTTTTCCTCCCTGCTCTTAAAAGTATTTTCAGGGAGCAGTACGAAAAATGTAAAAGGATCATCTCCATAAAGCCTCTCATACATTTCCGGGTCAGCGCACTCTCCTGAATGCGGATTGACTTCAAAATGCTCTATTATGATGGCATCTTTTCCGGTTATTCTCTTGATCGTCCTTTTTATCCCATCCTTCGTAAATAAATTTTCATGATCTAAAAACGCTGTTTTTATCCACTCTTTTAGCTGACTGTCACTATAATAAGTTCCCGAAATAGCTAACCAGTTTGACAACATCCTTATGATCTCGCTCTTATCCGTATCTAAATCGAACAATTCCGGGATTCTTTCTATTTTGTCTTCTATGTCCAGAAACATACTGTTAAATATAGAAAGAAAACGTCTTGTAAACTCATCCTTTCTATATACCGCAGGCAGATAATCTATCATGTGATCACCATCTACCGTTATAGCTATCTCTGATATTTCAGGAGCCTCACGTCCGCCTGCAGACAGTTCAACTGCAAGAAAAAGCCTGCGTCCTTCAAGTCCTAAAAGACTATCCGTTGATCTGGCAATCGGAGACCCTGCCAGATTATAAAGCCTCATCCTGATTTTTTCATTTGTTTCTGAGATATCAATATTTTCGAGTTCCTCAGATGATCCCTCACCATCCCATGCTAAAGCATATATCGTAACTGCACTATCATCAGGAAAAGTCCCCCCTATAACTATTCTCTCCCAAAAATAGCCATTTCTGCCACTGTCTATGATAGGAAAAATGAGAAAAGCGCTTCTTGTATCATCCAGGTCTAATCTGATACTGTCTCCAACCTGCAAAAGCCCTTTCTTTTTACAGCAGATCCAGTTCTCCGCAGTACAATAATTCAGTTTTTTTTGAGCCTTACCCATTAGCTTTCCTCTCAGTTTCTGATTTTAATACTTCTAAGCCAGGGAACTCCGTCTTTAGGAAGTTCCAGGTATCCATAAGCATCTTTACTGCATTCCGGAGCGTTTGTTGTTATCTCCATCCTTGTAACATGAACTATTTCATCTATTTCCGAAATAGCTGCCTCAAGATCTCCCTCCGAAACCGGATCACCTATATTTCTGCGATTTCCCAAAGTCAAAGCCTCTCTGATTTTTTCTTCAACAAGTTCCTGAGAAATCTTTCCGCTGCTCACAGTTTCAATCCTGACATCAATAGGTATATAAACCGGTCCGCATACTCTTACCAGCGTTCCTATAATTCTTCTTTTTTCAACAACTCTTCTTACAGCACGTAAAAATTTTTCATCCGGAAGAGGAAGTGCCTTATCTGAATCAGGTATTACAACTACTGTTACTACAGGATAACGGCTGACCTTAGTCGGCTCTTTCCTGTCAAAACCGGGAATTGCTTTTGCATGACCTACCCTGAGTCCGGGAGTCCCTTTTGCTGCTCTTTCATAGTCAGCAGCCGTAACACATTTATGTGTATCATTGATCCTGTTTCGGCATCTCATCATCATATCTTTGATTTCTTCTCTGTCTCTGCCGAAATTCGCTTCACTGTTTTCAACTTCTTTTTCTTCGTTTATAAATTTCAATCCTGAATTTTTCGGAATATTTCCTCCGGAGCACTCTGAGACCTCCATCCCTGATATCAATATAGCGCCTTTTCCTCTGGGAACTATTGCTCCTTTTTTTCCATCTCCAAAGATTATCCTTTCCGTCTCTCTGTCATAAACAAATACCCTGGATCTGGGTCCTTCTGAATAAAAATCCGAAACTTCTCTCCATTCCTCTTCTGATATACTCCCGTCTTCCATTAAACTGTCACATATCAGACAAAAGCTTTCTTCAAGCGGTACATTCCCTTTCAGCGTGAGCTGTACCTCCTGATCAGGCATTCCTGTCGAATCAAAGAAAAGTTCCTCATAAAGAAGTGCTTCTGCATAACATATCCTTAAATTATCTGCTCCATCCTGAACTGCTTCTCTGCTGTCAATATTTACAGCCTCGATCCTCATGTTTTCTGAATATTCTGCTTCATAGCCAATCTGTTTCCATCCTTTTTTGCTTCTTAGAAAAAGCGTAAGTCCTACTTCATCTTCAAAATCATTTTCAACATCGATCAAAATCCTTTCCCTGCTATCTACTTTACGATACTCGGTTCCGGCTATTGTCCTTTTCTGAATTGCCCTGTAATCACCGCAATTGATCTTTCGGATTATTACCTCCTCTTCACATCCGGGATTCATAAGGCTTCCTACTATCCTTCTTCCATCTGCCTTAAAACTTATCCTGCCGCTTCTTGAAAAAGCATTTGTTTCATCTTCGAGCATACAGTCTTGATCACTGCCTTCAAAATGCCAGAATATATCCCTGGGAGTCTCCGTAAATTCATCCGGAGGATTTCTCTTTACACCTGTATGTTCTGCAATATCAAAGCTGATCCAGATATTTTCCTGTCCATTGCTTTCAAAGTCAATGATGAGTTCAGTTCTTCCGCTCTTCAATTCTTCAAAAGGGTGTATTCCTACACCTTCTTCAAGAATACCGCTGACATCTGTCTCCTTCCCGTTTTCTCTTATATATACCCCTTTAATTTCCGGGATTTTTTCTGATATTTCCTCTTCGATCTCAAAAATTACCCCTTCAGGAGTTTCCAGCCTTGAATGCTTCGGACGTCTGTGTCCTGGAGAATCGGATATATGTATCATGCATTCAGCCGGTCGCGAATTCATTCTTTTGATTCCGGTCAGTCTCAACAATCTCTCCGCAATAGCATCCGAATAGAAATTGAGCTCATACTGCTCCATCTCCTTATACCATGCAAAAAGATCTATCAATGTTATACCTGGATCCGAAAGATTGAAATTTGTCCAGTTATCGGAATATGTTGCAATCCTGGATACCGCACGTTTAGTTATCTCATCGAATTTTTGATTGTCGAGATTTTTAGCCTGAATCATATCCTATCCTCTATATCTCAATGGTCACTCTATGTTCTCCACTCTTTACTATTGCAAACATGAACTCTGTGTCTGCTTCTATCGGCGCGATCATTCGTCTTCCGTTTTCGTACCAGCTGCCTTCAAAAATGATCTTTCTTATTGTCTTGATATTTCTTATAGCCTTAAGTGATTTATATACCTCATTTATTCTTATCTGATCACCGATCTCTCTCGATGCCCACTTCTCATCGATCAGAAGCTTTATCGTATCCTTTATCTTTTGCTGCGTAGCTGCAGCCTCTTCAGGATTATTTATAACTACGCTGACATCAGCTGATATTTCTATCTGAATAGCCGCTATTACATTCAGACGGCCTGACGAGATCATCGTACAGTCAGATCTTTCAGACAAAAAATTCTTTACCTTTGAGCAAAGCTCCTTATCTGTATTGTCACTTTCATCTAACATACCACTGATGACCACAGTCACATATCCTGTTGCCTTTCTGCCGTCACAGTCGATTCCGTCAAAGCTCTTTACATGGGATATATTGCCGAAATGCTCATATATCATATTGTCATAATCATTAATACCTACAGCTCTGTTCTGATGCCTTATACGATATTTTCCGTAATTAAGCAGTCGTTCTTTCCCGGCCTGTCCCATTCCACCGCCTTTAGGTGTTATATTAAAGATAGTATCTATCCTTGGTACAGGAATAAGAAAGTTTGTATCTACATCAATTCCGGCATTTCCCTGAACTCCACCGCCATAATTATAGCTGACTCTTATATTTTCAAATCCCTCCGGAACTATCTTCCCGTATTTTCCGTCTCCAAAGGTTATTTCCGCACTATAAGGATCCAGTCTGTAAATGCGGTCATTCTCACCAATTGTATCTGACTCTCTGACTCTCTTCCATTTGATCCAATAACTTATTTCACCATCCTCATTCTCCTCTTTCCTTATAAGCTCAGGATGATTTTTTTCGAGCTCATTTACTGTCTCAGTTTTTATACTGTCAGATTCATTTACCCAGACTTCCAGATCAAGCACAGGCTTGTTCAATAAATATATTTTCTTATTTTTGTCATAACTGTCATTTGAGAAAACTTCCTCCTCAGCATGACGACGCTGTATGACCTTAGTAACATTCATAAATATATTTTTAACTAACGGGCAGAAATTAACCGATTTAAGAGGCTTCTGGCCTGCACTCAGTTTAAGCCAGTAACCCGTTTTTCCAAAAAATCTCCCCTCTTCCGAAGGAAGGTTAAAGTAAAAATATACAGGTCCCGAATGTTCCAGATTGTCTGTGTTATCTATTACATGTACCAGATCAAAGCGTTTACCGGTCCATATTTCATACCTTAGCTGCTCATTAAGCATTGAATTATTCTCAAGATCGAACATCATTGAAAACGGAAGTCCCTGCAGCGGTCTTTCAAAGCACATATAGATGGCCGGCACCTGAGATTCTATATCCGAATAAATATCGAGCCTTACTGCTGATTTTCCATCCCAGTCTCTGATATTCTCCTTTTCAGCATTGTTTTCTATCTCAAATTCCTGCGGAATAATATAGGAACTGTAATGCCAGTTTATTGTTACATCCTTTACAAAAGGAAGCAGCCATACAGGTCTGGCACTATATGCATTTTCAACACTTACAACTCTCGCTCTCAGATAATATCCAATTCTTGAATTAATTTCTGTTTCCTCAATATCTTCAGGAATTATGAAACGTACCTCTAAAGCCCCGTCGTTCTGCCCCGAAAAAGGATTCTTTGTTCCCTTTGCTTCCAGATAGTTCCATCCTGTTCCATTGAAATATTCCCAAACCACCTCATTTACATATACATTGTCTGTCTTCAACGCCACTGCGGCATTTTTATCAATTATGTTTTCACCATAGTTATACTGTATTCCTGTGTTATCAAATGCAGAATATGTTATGATATCAAGATCAAATACAAGATTTATCTCTGCACCCTTCTTATTAAATGCGCTATCACACTTTATATAGAATTCTTCATAAGGAGCAGGAATTCTTCCGAAGCAATATCCTCCGCTGCCTCTTGTGATAGGAAATTCACCATTGTAAAGTTCATCTGCATGTATTTTTTCAACTGAACTTCCACTGACCTTCATCCCGTCAAGATGAAAGTTTCCCCATCTTCCCGTCATTTCACATGAAAGTGAGTATGATCCATCATCATTCGCGATAATAGCTTTATCTGTTTTTTTCTTAAGGATTATATTTCCGCTGCCGATTTCCGGATCTTTAATCTCTTCTTCTCCATCCTCTGTTTTGTAAAACCATCTTACATGTTCTTTGTCTGTCAGATGAGAAAGAACTTCATTTTTAATATGTTCCGTTGCAGCAACTACACTAAGGATAAATTCTGCCTTACCGCTTAAATTAAAAATCTCATTTTGAAAGATCGTAAACTTGTGTTTCTGGATATTTTCATGCTTGCCTTTTACAAAAAAACTCTCAGGCTCATTAAAGTCCAGGCTTTCTATCCTGTTATCCCCGGGGCTTACATAAAAGACATTTTTAAGCTCATTCGAAGCGGCATCTATAGCCTGCGTTGTTTCATAAACTATATGCTCATCATCATTATTTATATATAAAAGAGTATTTTCCGGAACTCTTACAAGATCCTCTACAAGCTCCGGCACTCCAAAATATACAAGTCCCTCTGCAGCAACAGGCTGTGATTCCTCTACTCCCAGTATATTCAGATACTCGTAATAAAATCTCTCCGGAACTTCATTGAGCCTGTCTAAAATCCCTCCATACATTTCCGCAAAGATTTTTACAAGCACAGCTCCCGGATCTTCCCGGTCATCAACTTCATAACGCCATTCCGGAAGATAAGAGTTTGCAAGTTTTTTTACCTCGCGCAATATATCTTCTTCTTTTCTATTGTCTAAAGAGAAATAATTCATTTACTCCTCCTGACTTTCCTTATAAAACGGGTAGACTTTGTTATAACGATTATTAGTGCTTCTTATCGTATAACTCACGCTTATATCCAGTCTTCCATCGATTCCGCTGTCCGAACATTCAATCTCTATATCTCTTATCCTTGGTTCATCTATCAGAAGCTGCTGATTAAGTTCATACGCAATGGTTTCTTTTTCTGTATAATTAACCGGTGCAAAAATATAATCAGGAATATTTGTGCCGAATTCATTTCTCATAACTCTTTCTCCTCTATAGGTAGAAAGAATTATCCTTATGGATTCCTCTATATTCTCTTCCAAAGTCGATACTGCGATCTTTCCGGTTCTTTTATCTATCTGGATTGGAAACTTCCATCCCTTTCCAAGAAAATCCTTTGCGTTAGTCATAACTTCTCCCCTTAATTGATATTTACTCCTGCAGGTCCCTTGAGATCGGCAGTTGATCCTTTCAGCGTAAGCTTTCCCGATGCCTCTACCTTCGTGCTTGCTCCTTTGATCTCCATTGCACTTTTTGCTTTTTCCTTGATGCTGCTGCCTTCTATAGAAACTTCACCCTTTGCCTTGATCGCTGCTTTTCCTCCGGATTCCAGCGTTATTGAAGTCTCCCCTGCTGAAAGCGTAAGCTTTTTTTCAGCTTTTATCTCTATCTGTCCGTCCTTAATTTTAATAGTGAGCGAATTTTTTTTATTTTTATCCGTTAAGCTGACAGTATCTTTTTCATCATCAAAAGTTAACGACGTCCCCTTCGGTGTAGATATCTCTATCTTTTGTTTATCCTTTTCATCTGAAAAATGTATTTCCGAACCTGTCGGAGTCTTAAAACTGTAATCATTATTTTTGCCATCCTTCATCGTATAGGGTGCTGTGCTGGTTTTATCCCATACCCCTCCAACTACTATAGGGCAATGAGGATCTCCGTCCAGATAGGCTATCAGCACGAGATCATCCACTGACGGAAGCAGGAAGGTTCCTGCATTTTTCCCCGATAAAGGCTGTATAACATCAGCCCATTCAGTTTCTAAGATATCTTTTTCTTTTTCCCCTGTGACCGGCTTACAGAGAACCCTGTTCCTTTTCTCCGGATCTTTTATATTTGTTACCTTTGCCAGTGTCAGTCCCGAACGCTTTGAGCGCTGTTCTATATCATCAAAACGGCTAAGTTCTCCATCAAAAAAATCAAAAGCCATTTATTATCCCCTTAATCCACTGAGTTCAAACTCTGTATTATATCCATCTTCCGAAAGTATCTGCGTGACTTCACTTATAAAATAGCTTCCGTCCGACTTTTTATCTACTCCCTTTATCTTTATAAACCTTCCGGGTATTATCTCCGGAAGTCCGATGCACTTGCAATATCCTCCTGAAAATCCGATGTTCATATAATTCAGGATATTCTGTGCCATATCCTTACATTCTTTTTCAGATTGCAGGAAATTCATCCTTATATGCCTTTCGGTCTTTGATAGCCCCTTTAGTTTCTCTGCACCGGTTTTTCCTGAGTCCCCAAATGAATCAGGCTTGTCAGCTTTTCCCCTGACCTCTTTTTTATCAGCCGTTCCATTACTGATAACAGTTACAGAGCCTACCATATTTCTATTGAGTGCAACTGTTCTTGCATATTCCATAAGCTCCTGACCCATTGTAAGTTCCAGGATAGGTGATGTGTTTTTCATAAGATTTGAAAAAAGCATATCCCCGTTTATCACACAAAAATTTACGAAACTCATTTCTGCTATCTGACTTAAAAAATCATAATTACTGCAATTTGTCTCTTTCATGAGCTGAGTCTTAAACTCCGGAAGCTTATCCACCGTGATCGAATTTACAAGTCCGGCAGTCTTACATACTCCGAGTATTTCTTTTACTACCTCAGCAGTCTTCTTTTTTCCATAGTCAACTCTTTCTCCACCACTCATCAATAGCCCCATTCCATCCATGGCCGTTACAGTGATCATAGGCTGATTATTGGCTGTATAGGAAACTGTATAAGAATCCACATATCCTGAAAACACTTCTTTTTTAGACTTTACATAACCCATGCTTATAGTGACCTTCATTCCGACGTCTATCTTCTCAAGTATCCCCTCAGACCACTCATGTTTTTCATAATCATAAAGTCCATTTACTGCAAATTCCGCAATTCCGGCTCTGTTTCTTACCGTCTGCCTTACCTTTATATAGACTATAGGGATCTTCATCCCGTCTATTTTGAAGGAGCCCACCTTGATCTCTGCAGCTGGAGCGGTATATGAATCGTATTTTTTTTCGAGACTTTTTACATCATATTTCCCGCTTTTATCAAAGCCTCCCATTTTTCCCCTTTCTTTCTCCTATAACGAAGGTATCTGAACTGTTCTTCCACTCTTTATAAGCCTTGGATTAGTAATTCTGTTTACCTGAGCTATCTCTCTCCACTTTTCCGGATCTCCATACTCTGCAGCTGCATACTGCCAAAGAGCCTCCCCCTCTTCAACAGTCTTAAATTTTGATGTATCCGGCGACTCAAATGGATTACTTTTAATCTTTACATCCATTTTGCTGAAACGGAAAAAAACCACATCCATTGTTGCTCTTACCGGAATACCAAAGTCTGTAAATTTTATGAAATTCACATGACAGCTCTTTAATACCCCCTCAAACTGAAGGCTCGACCATTCTACCTTTACAAGAGGCGGTATATGAACACTGGCCTCTATCTGCATTAACGAATATACCTGATCTGTAAACTTTCTTACATCGAGAAACTTTGCCGCAACTTTTAATCTTTTATTTGCCTCAAGCTTTAATCCATCTGCTACAGTTGGAGCATTCAGGGCACCTGTATTAAATGTATCAAAAAAAAGCTGCATGGAGAGTGTCTCTGTAGACCCGTGTGAGAACTGTATTCCAGGACTGTCCGAATCGAATGCCGGCTGTACACCGAATTCCGAATCTTTACCAATCTCATAGGTAGTCGGATTATACAGGACATAGAAACTCTTTTTGGTGATCATATTTGTGATTTTCATTTTTTTCAAAGGTAAATTCGAGTTATTATTTCCGCTGCCTGCAAACATATACTTATATCCTTCCTATTCTCCGGCGTTCTTTTTTAATCCTGTCTTCAACAAGCTTAAACACCTTGTCCGCTGTTCGTCTTATTTCTGCATCTGAGAGCTTCAGATTATTATTATTTCTTGCATTCTCCTTACTCTCATTTTCTTTTTTCTTTTCCTTAAACTGCAGATCATCCATTTTTCCATATGGAGAAAACATAGGATTTACCCAGCTGACCTGTTTTTCAGATGCCGGATTTCCTGCTGTCATGGGAGCAGTATTTATACTCATTGGATGAAATCCTGTCATGGACGTCCTTGCAGCAAGCGGACTCACCGGACTGTCCTCTACTACGGTTTCATCTACTTCACCCATTAAAAATTTTTCAGCAGTTGTCAGTGGTCTTCCGGATGTCTTTTTCTGATCTATTCCTCTTAAAGCAACATCGTTCAGATTTCCCATATCCATCTGATTTTTTATTGCATTTTTCAGCATATCCGGATAGCTCTTTCCATATTCGATATTTACAGGCGGATAAAATTCCAAAGGCATATTATTCTTTTTTTTCATGACAACCTTCTTTAACTCCGCCTTTTCTCTTTCATAACCGGCTCCCTGTATTTCCTTATTTTTATTTCCGCTGTCCCCGGAGCTTTCTTTCTCGATCAGCAGGTCTTCTAAGTTTTCATGTCCGAATCCCATAACTGATGCCGCATATCTTTCTCTTATTGCATCTATCGTTCCTGTACTGCTTCCCGGTAATGCCGATTTAACAAGCCCTGTTATATTTCTTAAATTTTCCCTCAGATCACCCTTAAGCAGTCTTATAGTTGCAATTTCCCTTGTGACCGGAGCCAGAGCATTTCTGACTTTTTCATTTATTTCTATATTTCTCTCAAGCTCTTCTTTTCTCTTTTCAGTTTTTTCTTCTCTCTCCTTCTTCCTTTCGTCCTCAGTCCTTTTGTCCTCGTCATGATCTCTTGCTGCCAACGTCTGCTTAAGTTCTCTTATTTCTCTGTCTTTTATAGCTCCGCTTTTCTCAGCTTTTGCAATTTCCTCAGTCTTTTTATCATTTGAGATCACGATATCTTCAAGCTTTTGCGGACTATATCCCATATTTCTAAAAATATATTTTTCTCTTATGGCATCTGTATTTTTGCTTCCGTTCCAGGGAAATACTCTTCTTGCAAGAGAACTGAAATTTCTTAGCTCATCTCTGTTTTTTCCATTAATAAGCTTTCTGATAGCGATCTCTCTTGTAAGCGGATTCAAGGTATTCATAACATTGCTGTTATCCGCAATATTTTTCTGAATACTCCTGCTGAGATCATTATATTTCTCTGATCTTTCCCGTTTCCTGCGTTCATTTTCCCCAGTTTTTTTATTTAAGCTTTTTTCTAAAATCTCATTAATCTTTTTGCCAGGCTTCCCCTGAACTTTTTTTTCAATATTTCTTTTTATATTTTTTTCTACTGTTTTTTCAATTCTTTTTTCTATTACCTGACTGCCGGTCTTTCCGTCATTTTCTCTGCTTGATCTCTCTGCAGATTTTTCTTCCTCTCTGTTTTCTTTGGAATATGCAGATGTCATATCCGCATCGGTAAATATCTTTTTTAATTCCCTGATCTCTCTGATCTGCTTATTCGCTATTAACGCAGTCTCTTTTACCTTTTCTTCAAGATCATTTTTTATTTCGATATTATCAAGGTCTAAGGGATCAAATCCCATTTCCTGCTGTCTGTACTGCATGCTGATCTGATTTATAAGTTCAGATCCGGCCTCAGGGAGTATCTCCCTTAAATTTCTGTTTATCTCGTCTCTTCTGACTTTTTTACCGCTTACTGCGGAATTTATTGCTATTTCCCTCCTTATTGGTGTAAGAACATTTCTCAGGCTATTAATATCATATTTATTTTGATCATACTTCGGCGCATTATTATCACTTCTGTTATATATGTCTTCTTTCCTGTGTCCTGACCCGGAATATCCGCTTTCCGCTCTATATTTTTTTCCATTCATAGTTCTTATGCTTAAACTATCGGAAATTCCATATCTGCCTTGCGGTTCATTCATTCGCATGGAATTATTCTTTCCATTTTTATAATTGACTTTCAAAGGAGTATTTATATCAACACTGCTTAAAATCTGCTTTAAGCTTCTTATTTCTCTTGACTGTCGCTGTGTTGCCCTTTTCAGATCTTTAGCGGACTCCTTCATTTCGCGCTCAGATATATATCCATCTTCTCTTCTGTCAGAACTTTCCCCATTTACAATGCTTTCTCCATAGCTGTTTATAAATCTCTCAAGATTCAGATATCTTTTTTCCGGTGAAAGCACATTAAGATAGTCCCCGTTCCTTAGCTCATTTATGGATCGGCGATCTATCTCTCTTATAAGACCTTTAATTGTCTCCGTATTTTTTATATATTCTTTTATTTCAGGACTGCTGTACTTATGCAGCAGTTTTAACTTTTCTGTTTTATATTTTTCTGCATAGGGAGATTTTCTATACCTTGAATTCTTTTCCAGATTTTTCAAGGTCTGCTCTAAAAGCCTTCCTTCTCTTACTATGATTTTTTCAATATTATTTCCGTAACTTTTATTCCCTGCTTCTCTCCTCTTTTCAAGCGCCTCCAGATGAGCGATGACCATCTCAAATGTAAGATCATAATTTAAATTTATCTGCTTTGTTTCTTTTGACCTTTCACTTGCAGCTTCATCTTCATTTTCCTCAAGAAATTCCAGCTCTGAGTAAAATCCGAATCCACTCTCAACTGTAGTTTTATCAATAATACTTTGTGCAAAACTTGCGCAGAGAAGTGCCGATGACGAAATAAGTGCCGATGAATCTATGACTGACATATTCAGTTTTGTCAATGCAATAGAACCATCACTTCTCATGAACACCCTCCATACATCAATACTATCCTGCTTACTGCGAGCTGCGGCGAATTACTGTCAAGATCCGGTCCGGTATAACTCACCAGTACCGCATCATTTATATGCCAGCTTCTGACAGAATTTCCTGCAGCATCTTTTAGTGTTATGTCTCCGTCAACGACATTGCTGACACCACCATTAACATTTTCTATCCATGATGAAAATGCATCTTTTTCCGTAACTGTCCCCTGTTCCAGGACAAGCTGCTGTGGTATTGCGTTTTCTACCAGAAAATGCGGTGTCATACTTCCACCCTCAAAATAAGTCTGATAGCCAACTGCCATCCCAAGTCCTCTCACCGAAGTAAATTTACCACTGAGTCCGCTTACTCCGCCTATCTTTACGTCAAAATAAGCTCCGGACACATATTTATCCATTTCCTGCTGATCTTTCATACTTTCTGCCTCATCTTGTATGTCCGTCTCTGACATTATCTGCGTGTTGTTCCTGCCGCCGGTGCTGCCGGCATATTTTCTGCCTCAGGCGGAGGATCAGATCTTCCAAGTCCGCTGTAGGCAAATTCTATCGATTCCAAAAGGACATTATTTCCTTGCGCATTCATTGCTCCAAGGGAATACGACACAGGATAGGCTCCGTAAAGTCTCCAGACTATTCCCGGTTTCTGCTTGTCATCCAGCACAGTTATCTGTATCGTTTTTCTTTCAGGTTTAGCCGGTCCTTTTTCAAAAGTCGGCATACATGCAAATACCCAGTCAAGAAAGCGATAACTGTCTGAAGCTCCTCTTGATAATGTCAGGTTACCGTACTCAACTATAGAGGGAATTACCCCCTGTACTCCTCTCTCATCAGATCCGCTCCTGACCCGGACAATATGATTTATAACCTTTATTCCGGAGCACTCGGCAAAAGATGCATCTACCGGTACCGGCTCACCATCTTTTATATAGCCTGATCCGCTCATGCTTACCTGAAAACGTGAGGCTGTAAATAATTTATCGCTCATATAGATTTACCGCTCTATTTTAATTCAATTGTATTGTTTTCATCTCCACTCAGCTTCTTGTTTATCGCTGATATCTCACTGCACCATCTTCTTCGCTCCCTATGATCCATGTTCATCAGTTCATCCTGCGACCAGTGCAGATAATAAGCAAGAAATGCCATTTCCTTATAGAGCCTGTCAGGTGGATA
Source organism: Lachnospiraceae bacterium (assembly GCA_024682575.1). Taxonomy (GTDB): domain Bacteria; phylum Bacillota; class Clostridia; order Lachnospirales; family Lachnospiraceae; genus NK4A144. The sequence continues at coordinate 24,030 of JAIKZC010000301.1, forward strand.
ACTTACAAGCCCTGATTCAATAAAAAATCCAACGGCACCTCAAATTTTTCACCACAATGAGGACATGTCATTGAATATGACGGCATTTCCTTCATATTAATTCTCTGGTAAAAATCCTGTAAATATGCCAGATCCATGGTAAAGAGCTGCTCTATCACCTGATTTGTAATCAAAGGCAATGTTCCAAGCTGTGTGATAACTCTCGACAAAAGAATTATTGTCAGATACGAAGAATTGGCCTGCACTCTTGGATCTCTCAACGGAAGTATTTCGTCCGCTGCCGTTGCAAGCCTCATTTTTCCGTTTTTGTGAACTTCCCCTGTTGCGTCCACATATCCCTTCGGAAGCGTGAATTCAAATTCTGTCTGCATCTTACTCTCCCTTTTCCTTTTTACGTCATCGCAGCAGGGCTTTGGCAATATGCCCTAAGCCCTGCTTCAATAACAATCTCCATTTTTTTAATTGTTTTCCTTATGATCTTTGCAAATATTATCAGATTTCTGAAGGTGTACCTGCCGCCGAAGGAGTTAAACCTGTTGGTATCCAGAGACCTTCATGGCAAAGCTCTATTGATTGGATCGCAACCTCTCCTCCAAGACCTGAAAGGTCAGGAATCGTGTAGCTTACAGGCCACGCATTGATCAGATTCCATGTCGGACCACCGGTAGGAGATCCTGCATCATTAAATAAAGAAATTGAAATATTATGACGAACAATACCTGTAGGACCTGATGCATTATCAGGTGCTACCGAGTGTATCCAGTCAAGAAACTCTACATCCTGGGCAATTCCCCAACGAAGAGTAACATTTCCAAAGGTTGTAAGTCCCGGTAATTTTCTCGGTGTATTTCTTAAATCATCGCCTTCACGATACTCTATAACTGCCGTAGACAGATTCATACCGGAAACTTCAGAGAAGCTTGCTCGGGTGATACCGTCGATCACGACCTGGTACCGGAACACTCTATACGGGTAATTAATAGCCATTTTGTTTATTCCCTCACTTCCTATAT
>JAIKZC010000419.1 GCA_024682575.1 Lachnospiraceae bacterium
TAATAAAAAAAGTTATTATAGCGAATATTATGATGAAATTGTCGATAGATGGAAAAATAGTCGGTACGATGTAGTGCTGCTTGCATATCACGAAATGGGCATACTGGGAAATTCGAGCAGACGGACTGAACTGCTGAAATTATTAAAAAGAAACAGTAATAAACTCATATGGCTTGATACAAAAGACAGTACAGGAAGCTGCGAATTTGAGGTGCTTGAGTATGTGGACAGATATTTAAAAAAACAAATTTTAAGGGATCTTGATTTATATAAGAAAAATTATTATGGGGACAGAGTATTTACCGATTTTTATAGACGGCAAAATGGTGTAACTGACGAGCTGTTTGATAGTATGAAACCTATGGCAGCACTTGAGAATAAATATATAGAAAAGATAGGAGTGTCTTGGAACATAGGGCTTAATGAACAATATGGAATGACGGGAGATGATAAGGAAAAATATACTGATAAGTTTAAGGAGTGGAATTTTCATGATGAATATCATGAAAAAAAATATGATTTGCATTATAAAGTGACTATTCACGATGCAGCCATTTCGTTTCAGAGAAAGAAAATAAGAGATTTTTTGCTTGAAATGCAAAATGTGAATATGCCTGACATGGATAAAAAAGTTCCATATGATGAATATATAGATGAATTTATGGACTCAAAAGCTGTAATAAGTCCTTTTGGCTGGGGAGAAATATGTTTTAGGGATTTTGATGCATTTTCATATGGAATTGCTTTGGTTAAACCCGATATGAGCCATTTAGTTACATATCCTGATTGGTATATAGATGGAGAGACTTGTATAGAATTCGCATGGGATTTTAGCGATTTTAAGGAGAAGATTAACTATATATGCCAAAAAGAAAATACAAATAGGATTATGAAAATCGCCAAAAATGGACAGAATTTATTTAAGAAAATGCATGGTGAATATGGAAAGAAAGCATTCGTCCGACATTTGATAGAGGAAATAAAAATATGATGAAAACAGCGGTAGTAACAGGTGCATCAGGTTTTATAGGAAGTTATTTAACAAGATTTTTATTAAGTAAAAATTATTGTGTTTATGGTGTAGGAACGGATATTCATAAATTAAAGAGCATGAATTTTGAAGGAGATTTTTATCCTGTTGCTGCTGACTTTTCGGAGTATGGACATCTACAGAAGATAATCGATGCTGATAAAGCAGATATTTTTTTTCATTTTGCATGGCAGGGCGGATTTACGACTGCACTTAGGGATTACAGATTACAATTCATTAATTCTACTGCGGCCTGCGAGGCTCTTAATTCGGCAATTAATTTGAAATGTGAAAAATTTATTTTTGCAGGAACAGTTAATGAGATTGAAATTAATCAGTTCATAAATAATGAACGTTTTGTTCCAAGAAATACCAATATTTATGCCTCATGCAAAGTAGCAGCAGATATGATTTGCAGAACTATTGCTCATGAAAATGATATTCATTACAGCAATTGCCTGATACCGCTTCCATTTGGAATAGGAAATGATTCTCGTCAGCTTATAAATATACTTATTAAAAATTGCTACCTTGGTCAGCCTACCAAATTGATAAAAGGCGATAATATGTATGATATCGCACATATAGACGATATCGTGAGGGCGATATACGCAATTGGTGAAAGTGGAAAGAATATGAGGGCTTACTATATTGGGCACAGAGCGTTAAAGACATTTAAGGAGATATGTACAGAAATCAGGGATACTATAAATCCTAATGCAGAACTTCTATTTGGCGAGTATAAGGATAGTTTAAATATGGATTATAGTTATACTGACTTAGAGTCTTTGTATCGTGATACTGGTTTTGAATGCAGTACTGATATGCGCAGCAAAATTATAGAGCAGGCAGAGTGGTTGAAAAGTATCAATTTTTGAAGCAATAGATGAATTTACTAATGTGAGAAATTTATGAAAAGAAACCTTCATATCATGTATGTGCTTTCCGAATTTGTTACAGAGAGAGATACGGGGGGAATTGCAACATATTATGACAATATATCAAGAATTCTTGCGGATGATGGAAATAAAATAACTATATTTGTTTTATCAGATGTAAATGAGAAAATTGATTTCTATCCCGGAATAGTTGTTAATAGGGTAAATCTTAATACAGAAAGTATTGATGCATCAATTCCCGGTTCCTTTATTAGGTATTGGAGTTCGGGGATGAGGCAGGTAATTCAAAAGTATATAGAGTCAGATAAATCTGTTGATATAATCCAATATGCAAGTTACAAAGGCTTAGGAGTGGACAGGTTTGATAATATTCCAACAGTAGTCAGGATTTCATCGTTTCAACCGTTAATGAGAGCTGCTTCTGCTATAGATTTCAATGTCAATCATGTTTATAAATGTAAAACTGCTGCAGATTATCTGGAGCTTCTTACGGTTGTAAAGGCAGATGCTGTATATAGTCCAAGCTATTTAATGGCAGATGTTTTTAAGAAAGAGTCAGGTCGTAATGTTTCCGTTATAGAATCGCCATTTTTTCCTAACAAGAATAATTTTTCTCCGGAAATTCCTAAGATTTTGAAAAAAAAGAAATATATATTTACTGTAGGTACTTTAAGTTTATTAAAAGGTAGTAAAACTATAGGTGACTGTGTATATGAAGTATTAGACAGGAATAAGGAGGTATATTGGGTTTTCGCAGGAACAGATGTGCCATGGGTTGGTAAAGACGGCAACTATATCCTGTCTTCTGAGTATATAAGGAGAAAAGCGGGGACATATTCTGATAGATTGATTTTTTTAGGAAAAATTCAGCATACCATGGTCATGGAAATAATTGCTAATTCTGATATTTGTGTTATGCCGTCAAGGATTGATAATCTTGCGAATTCAGGTATTGAGGCTATGTCATTGGGAAAGGTGGTTGTTGGAACTGAGGGTTCGTCTTACGAACAATTGATAGAAGATGATAAATCAGGATACCTGATACCACGCGACAATTACAAAGAATTATTTTATGCAATTAATAAAGGCTTGGATCTTACAATTGAGGAAAAAGAAGAAATAGGCAAAAGGGCAAAAGAGAGAACAAAGAAAATGAGTCCGGAAATTATAAAGGAAATTCTGTTGAATTTTTATTATCGGACAATTTCAAATTTTAATGGTAAGGCAGAATATGAATACGATGCTGATTATCAGAGGATTATTAGTGAATATAAGAAGGTAAGCAAGACAGTAGGATGATTATTTTTATCATGAGGATATTAGACGATGAAAAAAATTGCTATTGCAGTTCCTATATATAGGAGTGAGTTAAATTCATTAGAAAAAATTTCGCTTACCCAATTAGAAAAAGTACTTTATTCGTATGATATATATTTTGTTGTTCCCAATAGTCTGGATATAAGTAAATTAGTAAGTGAAACATCTTTTTTTGAAAAAAGATTCCCTGATAGTTTTTTTGAAGGTATAGAATCATACAGCAGGCTGTGTACATCGAAATTGTTTTATGAAGGATTTTTGGATTATGAATATCTGCTTATATACCAGCTGGATGCATTTGTTTTCTCTGATAAATTGATATTTTTTTATGAGCATAACTATGATTATTACGGAGCACCAATTCCGGATAGAATATGGCCATACCTTAAGAACAAGGTTGGGAGTGGAGGTGTTTCGCTAAGGAAAATTGAAGCTGTTTTAAGGGTTCTGGATAAAAAAGACCATATTATGGATATGATGGAAAAAGAATATCCGCGAAATGAGATTGAAAAAACTTTTTATCTCGAAGATCGTTTTTTTGCATATTGTGGTCAGAGAAAAGATGTTCAATTTGAAGTGCCTGACATTGACCTTGCTTTCAAATTTGCGGTTGAATTTAATGTTAATGGTATTTACGCAAATATTCATAAGGAGTTGCCATTTGCATGTCATAAATGGTATGCAGAAAATTTTGATTTTTGGTGGCCGATAGTCAAAATGTATGGATATAGTTTGAACAGTAATGAAATAAAAAGATGGACTTCTGAGGGGGCAGAACATGAAAGATGGATTATATGCGAGGAATATGCGGAAGGTATATACAGGGATGAATTGAGAAAATTTGTTTTGGATATGCTAAGAAATAGCAGGGTATGTATATGGGGGAATGGGGATATTGGCAAAAGTGCCATAAAAGTTCTTGGAGAATTAGGAATTACGATAGAAAAGGTATTGGACAATGTAACAAATAGGTATAATTCAGAGAATACACAAAGACCTACGCCAGAGCAGCTGAAACTAATCAGGATTCCAATAATTGTCTGTGTCAAAAATGCAAAAAAGTCAATAGAAATGCAACTGATTAAATTAAATAAAAGAAAAAATGTTGATTTTTTTCATTGGATGGAAATTGAAAGAGGTATTATAGAAAGATTTAAGAAATAGAAAGAGAGGGAAGAATATGCGTTCACCCCAGGATATGCAAATAATCCTAATTGACATCACTAATGCCTGTAATGAGCGGTGTTCGAACTGCACGCGCTTTTGCGGAAATCATAGAAAGAATTTCTTTATGTCGTTCGAAACGTTTAAGAGAGCTGTGGATTCAATGCAGGGATTTGAGGGACTGGTTGCCCTGATTGGAGGAGAGCCTACGCTTCATCCGGAATTTGCCCGGTTTGCCGAGTATTTACAGAATGTATATGGGAAAAATCCCGGGAGTACAAGGCTGGCTTATCCTCAGAGAGAGTTTATCAAGGAACTGCTTCATCAGGAATTTGATGATCATAGGCTGCATGAATATCCTGATGGACACAAAACTTTTGAACGTTGGGGACCGGGACTATATTCCAATATGAGTTCGACTTACCGCAAATACCAGGAGTTGTGCGCTGACACATTTTATGTTCAGTTTTTGAATGATCACAAGAATCCTTCATTTCATCAGCCAGCGCTTATCGCAAGAAAGGATTTGGGAATTTCAGATGAAGAGTGGATACCGATGAGAGATGCGTGTTGGCTTCAGGGAGCATGGAGTGCGACAATTACTCCCAAAGGTGCGTTTTTTTGTGAAATAGCTGCGGCGTTGGATATGCTTTTTGATGGTCCGGGGGGATGGCCAATTGAACATGGCTGGTGGAAACGTAAGCCAGAAGATTTTGGTGAACAGCTTAAATGGTGCGAATATTGTGGATTTGCCATAAATACCTTCATGAGGGAATCGGCTGATGAAATTGATGATGTTTCGCCGAGTATGTATAGAAAACTGGAGGAAATTGGCAGTCCGAGATTAAAGTCAGGACGTACACATATAGTGGAGATAGTTGATGGAAAAATTGCACAGAGCAGTCGTGCAGATGGAAAGAATTTTTCTGCTACCCAGAAATATGTTGAACATTATGAAGATCGTTTCTGTGAGGATCTGTCAATACTTTATGAAAACGAATATAGGGAGGTTTGCATAGAGGAAGGTGCTTTATTTGGAATCAGTCTTAATAGAGAGATTTCTAAAGCAAATGGATGGCTTTTGGTATATTGCAATTCATCTGAAATAAATAAGGACGAAATTCACGTAGAAATTGAAAAGCTTATGAGCGAATCGATATTAAATCCGGGAACGCTTCATATTGGAGAAGGTTATATTTTGCTTCATAAAAATGCATATTCCATAAAGAAAATTGGATTTGACCGGATAGCAGGAATCATTGGCGTTGATGATTTGTGCAGGGAATGGCAGCAGGAAAAAATCGTAAAATTGTGGGAGATAGAAAAGCTTCCTATATGGCGCAGAAAATCGATAAAAAAAGATAGTAGATATGTAATATGGGGGATGGGTGTTGCAGGGAGTTTCCTTGCTGATGCAGTAAACTGTTCTGGGGGAAAGCTGGTTTTTGTAGTTGACCATGACAGTGCGAAATGGGATACGGATTTTTATGGAGCAACAGCTCATGCTCCTGAGTATTTAATAGATCATAATGATGAATATGACTATTTGCTGATTGGTCATTACTCTCGTTTTGATGAAATTTATGATGAGGGATTAAAGATGGGAATTGAAAAAGAACGGTTAATAATGCCATATGAGATATAGTGTATTTACGAATATTTACAGTGAAAGTCATACATATAGCAAACGAGCACAAGTAAAGATATTTTGCCGATTGCCATAGATTATAAATTTTGGAAGGGAAATAGTGTTTCATTTGATTATCGCATGGTCATTTCTATGAGAAATTTAGTATTAATACATTTTGAAAGCCTTAGTGAACTGACTTATCGTATGGATTATAAATTTTTTCCAATAATGAAGAAATGGGAGCAGAAATCCCTTCTTTTTTCGAATTATTTTTCCACTGCTACATCAACATTTATGGTGATGTCTGATTTAGCTTTTGGGGACATGATGCAGTTTGAGCAGAGTGATAAGTACTGCATGGAGCCGGATAAAAAGAATAATAGCGAGTCTGTATTTGACAGGCTGCAGGAAGAAGGTTATTGCGTCAGGGTAATTGAGTACTCTGCAATATGTGATGCTTACCTGGGAAATGATAACCACTTTATAGGTGATCATACAAGGGTTGAACATTTCGGGGAATATGGGAACTTTTTGGATGCCGCTGATGAAACTATGAGCGGAAAACGGCCCTTTGTTTTATGGGTCTATGATGTTCAGAATAATATTGATGTTAATTATGAGATTTGCTGTGCAAATAAAGATGGTAAGAATGATGGTTTGCATTATGAGGAAAGACTTGAGGGATACAGACACCTGAACAGGATGACAGATGATATAATGACCCTTTTGGAGTCTAAGGACTTGATAGCAAATACGAGTGTAATTTTTTATGGCGATCATGGAGATGATCTGTTTATTCATGGCTGGCATTCGGGCTATTCTCATGCAATAGAACCTTATTTAACGCTAATAAAAACACCATTATGGATATTTGATTCCAGAATTATACCACATCGTAATGATGCATTAATAGATACGACTGATATAAAGAGAATCATTCTGAACATACTTAAATCTCCACAAGAAAAAAATCTTTCAGAGTCTGACCTTGGAATTTTGCATAAAAATTACTCCTTTTCAAGAAATATGTATGCAGCACAAATGGTTAGAAAAGATTCGTTTAATAAAGGATATAGTATCACAAATGGAGAATATCTTCTTCTTTTGAGTAATTTGGGATTATCAATGTACTATATTTGCCTGGATAGTATTAGTGGACATAATTTGCTGGACTATTTTGAGTATGAAGATGGTGAATTAACATTTAATGAATCTGTTTATGCATCTAAGCGTGGTCATTTTGGAAAACTTTTTGGCTCTTATGAAATTGATAGAATCCGTATAACTTTCTACGAATTGAAAGAAGTGCTAACAGAGAGAATTAGGAAAGCTTATAAGTTTGCAGAAAGGGAGGAATTTTTATCTGATCTTGATTTCGAACATATTCAGTACAGTCTCAGCGGATTACACGAAAGAGAGAGGGCTGTGAGGAAGATAAATTATGAATACGATTTTGCAAGAAAATTTTTTGAAGGGAAAAAGGTTGTTTTATATGGGGCGGGAAAAGAGGGCGTAAGCTGGTATCTCAATTTATATAATGATGTTGATATAGTAGCATGGATTGATAAGGATTATCTTTCAATAAATAAAAGGCAGGGAGTGAAGATTTCCTCTGTGGACGTTTTGAAAAGGATAGATTTTGACTGCATAATTATAACTATTTATAGCCCAGGATTAAGAAAAGAAGTTAAGGATATGCTGGTATCAAAAGGTATCGACAGAAAAAATATATATTGATTTCCTGCTGGGTGGTTATTGACAGAAGAAAGGGGAGAAAATATTGGGGCATAAAAAAGTATATATTTGGGGAGCCGGAAAAAATGGAATGAAAGTTCTTGACTGCCTCGCACAGAATTGTGAGATGAGAGGGTTCATTGATAATAATCCACAAAAAACAGGGAGTATTTTTGGTGGTTATCCTGTTGTGCCACTTATGAGGGTGGAAGATGATTGTGATTTCATAATTCTGTCAATTCAGAATACTGAATCTGTAAAAGCCCAGATTGAACGGGATACCCCTGTCTTTCTTGATAGACTGGTTGCTTTTTATGCTCCGGGTGATCTTTGCGACGAAAGATATAAAGATATTCTTATAAATGATAAATGGCATGTTGAAATATTGGAAAATAGGGTTAGAAAACTAGAACAAAGACTTGAAGGTTTTTCCCATAATGCGGGATTTGAGATTGCAGATGGTATTGCGAGAGGAAAGTATCTTCTTCCTAAAATTGGTGATTGGAGAGATGCTATAAAAAAGATGGTAGAAAGAAACTATTCCTTTGTAAGATATGGGGATGGTGAATTTGAGATGATGGCTGGTAGGGAGAGACTGGTATATCACAACTACAGGAAAGAACTTGCAGAGCGGCTTAACCAGATTATCAATGCAAGGAATGATAAGCTTCTGATTGGTATTGCAGCAGACTATGGTAATCTTGACCACTATCAGGATATAACGATAGATGGAATAAGAGAGTATTTTACTCCTGAAGTAAGGAAATGTCATATGTCGATGCTGGATATGGATTATACCTATTATGATGCGGGAATGTTTAAATGCTATTTTCCATATAGAGATAAGAGCGGGACTAAAGAGCGTGTGGATCTGGTAAGGAGCATTTGGGAGGATAGGGATGTTTTATTGGTCGAAGGAGAATTGACAAGATCAGGTGTTGGAAATGACCTTTTTGCAAATACCCATTCTCTTCGGAGAATTTTATGCCCTGCAAAAAACGCCTTTGACAAATATGATGATATTTTGAGAACTGTTAGGGAAAAAGCCGGTTCCATTGTGAACTGTCTGATACTGATTATATTAGGACCAACATCCGTTCCTCTTGTTTATGATCTGTTAGTGGATGGAATTCAAGCCATTGATTTGGGACAGATTGACATGGATTATGAATGGTATTTGGCAAAGGCTGTTGACAGACTTCCTATTTATGGTAAATATGTTTCGCAGCTTCCGGAAACTACTGTTCCTGAAATCTCAGATGAAGGTTATAAGAGTCAGATTATAGGAAGAATTTCGTAAATACTTCGTGAAAGGGATTCGACATGAATACATGGAAAACAATTTGGAACAAGAAAAAGGAAGATATTTCTGCCTTGGAAATATTGGGACTAAACGATTTTGAAGCCTTTAGTGTATTGAAGAAAATGGATGGCTTTGATGTTGGTGTTGAGAATGCAGAAGAGTATTATAAACACTTCTATGATCTCTTTGACAGAATGTTTAGCAATATCAAAAATATAATGGCTGACAGAGAAATAAAAAGTGTTTTTGAGGTTGGATGCGGTTCCGGAGTAAATTTGTATATGTTCAAAAAACGACTTCCGGATATTAGACTTGGAGGGATAGATTATTCAGAAAGCTTTGTGAATTTTACAAAACAGATTAATCCCGGGGGTGAATTTTGCTGCGATGAAGCAATAAATATTAGTGTTCTTCCTAAGTTTGATGTTGTACTATCAGATAGTGTATTTCAGTATTTTGAAAGTCTTGAGTATGCGGAAGCAGTTTTGACAAATATGATTAGTAAATGCGATGGAGTCATTTATCTTGGTGAAATACATGATAAAGAAAGAAAAGTAGAACTATTAGATTATCGTAGGAAAACAATAGAAGATTATGATGAAAAGTACAAATATTTATCGAAATTATTTATAGACAAAAAGCAGATAAAGGCAATAGCCGACAGAAATGGCAAAAAGGTGATATTTGAAAACTGTTACAGTAAAGAATATCTTAACAGTAAATTCATATATAACTGCTACATATACTAAAGAGTTCTTGGTACTTAGGAGGGAGGAATTATGCAGGCGGTAGTATTAGCGGCCGGAATGGGGAAACGTTTAAAAAATTTAACTAAAAATAATACGAAATGCATGGTGAAGGTTAACGGAAGAACTCTTATTGAAAGAATGCTGCATCAGCTTGAAAAATATAAGCTTACCTCAATTATAATTATTACCGGATATGAAGGAGAGAAACTGAAAAACTATGTAGAGTCATTGAATATTGAAACACCGATTTTATATATTGAAAATCAGCGGTATGAAAAGACAAATAACATTTATTCACTGTCACTAGCCAAGGAATATTTGAAAAAAGAAGATACGTTGATATTTGAGTCAGATATTATTTTTGAAGACGAAGTACTGGATATTCTGATAAATGACAGCAGGCAGACGCTTGCGCTGGTCGACAGATATGAATCGTGGATGGATGGGACATGCGTAAGACTTGATGATGAGGATCGTATTGTGGATTTTATTTCAGGAAGAAATTTCGATTTCAATAATACGATGGGATGTTTCAAGACTGTAAATATATATAAATTTAGCAAGAGCTTTTCAGAAAAATATTATGTTCCTTTTCTTGAAGCTTATTTAAGAGCACTAGGTGAAAACGAGTATTATGAGCAGGTATTAAAGGTAATAGCATCTCTTGATAATGCTAAAATCAGAGGAAAAAGATTAAACGGTCAAAAGTGGTACGAAATAGATGATAAGCAGGATCTTGATATCGCGGAGGCAATATTTGCCTCAGATATTGAAGATATGGTTCTCAGAATAGAAGAAAGGTATGGAGGATATTGGAGATTTAGTAATTTAATGGATTTTTGTTATCTGGTAAATCCATATTATCCGCCAAGGAAGATGAAGGATGAAATAAGAGCATCTTTTGACAGGCTTATTTCAGAATATCCTTCGGGAATGCAGATAAACTCAATGCTTGCGTCAAAGAATTTTGACATAAATGAAGATAATATTGTGGTTGGAAATGGAGCTGCAGAACTGATAAAGACCATGGTGGAAAGTTTGGATGGGAAGATGGGGGTAATTCGCCCGACTTTTGAGGAATATCCAAATAGATATGATACTGATAAATTAGAAATTTTCTATCCTGCAAATGATGATTTCAGCTATTCGGCAGATGATATAATTCATTATTATGATAAGAGCGATATCAATTCAATTATAGTAATAAATCCTGATAATCCGTCTGGAAACTACATAAACAAAAAAGGCATTTTTAATCTGATAAAGTGGAGCAAGGATAAGGGAATTAATCTTATCATAGATGAATCCTTTGCTGACTTTGCTGATGAGAAAAACAATTCTTTATTTCAGCAGGATTTATTGGACGAAAATCAACAATTGTATGTCATAAAGAGTATCTCAAAGTCTTATGGAGTTCCAGGTTTGCGGCTGGGAGTTATGGCATCAGGTAATCAAAGCAAGATTAAAGAAATAAAGAAAAGAGTATCTATATGGAATATAAATTCTTTTGCAGAATTCTATATGCAGATTCAGGGGAAATATGCTAATGATTATTATATTGCACTCGATGAATTCAGAAATGAGAGAAAACGTTTTGCTGATGCACTTAAGTCTATACAGGGTCTGCGTCTGATTTTTTCACAGGCCAATTATTTCATGCTTGAAATAATGGCAGGGATTTCAGCTAGGGAACTAACTAGGAGATTATTGAAGGACTATAATATATTGATTAAAGATCTTACCGATAAGGTAGGAAGTCAATATATAAGAATTGCAATTAGAAATAAGGAGGATAATGATAAGCTTTTTTTTGCGCTTGGGGCACTTATGGAAAGATGAGTAAAAGCTAACACTCATATGAATAAGGAATATAGGATGGTTATTGACTGGCTGAAGGAGACAGACAAGTATGTCATACATGGTGCACAGGTTATTGCAGTTGGTGCATATACTGCAATAAAGGAGTTAACGGGGATTGAAGCTGAATGTTTTGCTGTTGGAAAACCCAAGGATAAACCCGGATATCCTGATAATATTGATGACATACCAATGTGTCAAATTGAGCAAATTTCAAAAGATAAGTTTATTGTGGTAGGTGTAACAGAATTGATTAAAAAAGTACTATCTTTTCTTTATGAGAATGGATATAAAAACGTATATCCATTGACTAAGCATGAGGAACATCTTCTGATGAGTGAGTATAGATAGATTTCCTACAAAAATGTTCTTGATGCTTTATTGAAATCTTTGGCTGATCTTCATACTGATAGCCATGAAGATTATTATAAAATTTTATATGGTAAATATCAATGTACATATGATATGGTGGTATGTGCAAGAAAATATGTTATTGATAATTACTGCAACTGGTTTTTGAAATAACGGAATATATGAAATTTTTTTCTGAAACCGTTCCTGAACTTGTTAAAACAAGAGAGCTGTCGTACGTTGCAGAAGTATTGAACAATTTATCTTTTATGTCGCATCAGAAGGGCTTGAGAATATGGCATGTGGAGAGGATAATTTATACATAAATCAGGGAGAATTTATGAAAAGAATACTTGTGACGGGAGGTGCAGGATTTATAGGGTCGTACCTCTGCGAGAGGTTCGTAAGTGAAAGAAATGATGTAATTTGTGTTGATAATTTTTTTACAGGTTCAAAGAGAAATATAGAAAAATTATTTGACAGTCACAATTTTGGACTTATCCGTCACGATGTGACAAAGGAGCTTTTGTAAAGTTGACCAGATTTATTATCATGAAATCGATACATATAGGCGTATATAAGCTTACAATGAAGCGCAAGAACATTCAGGATAAGGTTGGTGATATCATGGGCGGACAGGTGCTGGATTTACCGGAATTTCGGATTTTTGATGAGGGAAAGGCCGAGGGAGAACTCACTGGAAGAGCGGCAGAGAGAACTGAGGGGATACGTATTTTCATTGCAGATAAAATCGAGGACGGGATTCCTGATGACAGAATAGTTGAGAAACTTGTGAAGAGTTATAGCCTGACAGAAACAGATGCAAGAGAATGTATTCAAAGATATAAGGACTCAATAAAGAAAATCTGAAAATTGTAAAACTAAATAGGAAGTGATGGATTCCCGATGTAAGGAGTTAAGTAAAGACCTACATCGGGATCTTTTTATAAATTTTCAGAAACTTTTGAATATCATAAAATAAGGGATGGAAATCAGTATGCTAACAGACGAAATAAAAAAACATAAATCCTACGTGATCTACGGAGCTCAGGTTGTAGCGGTGGGAGCGAGGGAGGCAATTTCACATCTGACAGGCATACAGCCTGATTGTTTTGCAGTGGGCAAGCCTGCCGGAAGAACCTGGTTTCCTGCAGGGAATCCGGCGGAGATAGATGGGATACCGGTGGTGAATATCGAAACCATACCTCCTGACACGTTTATTGTATTAGGGGTGACAGAGCTGATACAGCAGGAGGTAATCCCATATCTGGAAAGTCACGGATACAGGAATTATTATCCGCTGACTCAGCATGAGGAGCACCTGCTGATGTCGGAATATTACAGGAGTCTGGGAATATTTCCTACAGTTGATAGTGCAGCCGCAGATGCTGATGCAAATGGCAGCGGCAATAAAGCAGATTTCACATTATATGAAGTAAAGAATGACAAGGATAAACTTCTGGGAGAACACCCGGAGCTTTTTTATTATGAGAAGGAAATTCAGGCGGGTGCGGCTTTGACTGAGGCATCAATAGCAGATATCCGCGATGATAAGGGGAAAAATATTTCAAGCAAGAACCGCATGTACTGTGAGATGTCCGCTGTGTACTGGGTTTGGAAGAACACAGACCATGATTGGATAGGAATTGAGCATTACAGACGGCATCTGCTGGTAAAACCTGAAATGCTTACGGATGATATCGATGTGATCATGCCGCTTCCTTATATCTGTTATCCGAATGAGATGGCGCAGTTTCTAAGGTTTACCAGTGAGAATGTGAAGGATGCTCTATTCAGGGCATTGAAGTCACTTCATCCGGAAAAATTCGAGGATTATAAGAAAATATTATATGGAAAATACCAGTATACTTACAATCTTGTGTGTGCAAAGAAGCATGTTTTTGATGATTACTGCAGATGGTTCTTTGAAATAACAGAATATATGGAGAAAGAATACAGTGAAGAATTGCCGGAGCTGATAGAAACACGGGCATTCTCTTATGTGGCAGAGGTGCTGACGAATCTTTATTTTATCTATCATCAAAAGGATTTGCGGATACGTCATGTAGAGAAGGCTATATATACATAGGTCATTCAGAATGATTACTAAATGACATTGGGTGTGAACAGTAGGTTTACTCTGAAAGTGTTTCCCGTAGTCAACAGAATGCACGCTGGCGTGCAATTCTGATTGGATACGTGGAAACCTGACCTTATGAGCGTGAAGGCTGATAAGCCGGAACGCGAATACTGGGTGGGAATTGCGGTATACCACGAACACTTAGTGAGCTTTAGCAAACTTAGTGAGAGTGTATGCAGAGCTGCAGCAAAGCTACGGAGCAATTCACTTTCAGACACTGTGGCGCATGGCGTAAGCCATGCATGAAAGTTTACTCAGATAATAACAGGTGTTATCAGGAGGAATAGTATTGAGAGCAGCAGTTAAGGAGGTTACTGCATGAAACGTATACTTGTGACCGGCGGTGCCGGATTTATAGGTTCGCATTTATGCACGCGCCTTGTAAATGAAGGAAATGATGTCATTTGTCTGGATAATTTTTTTACCGGATCGAAGAAGAATATTGAGCCTCTGTTTGACAGGCATAATTTTGAGCTGATACGGCATGATGTTACAAAGGAGATACTGCTGGAGGTAGATCAGATCTATAATCTGGCATGTCCTGCTTCGCCGGTGCATTATCAGTATAATCCTGTGAAAACCATGAAGACCTCTGTGATGGGAGCTGTCAATATGCTGGGTCTCGCAAAGAGGGTGAGGGCAAGGATATTGCAGGCATCCACCAGCGAAGTTTATGGAAATCCGAATGTCCATCCCCAGCCGGAGGAATACTGGGGCAACGTAAATCCGATAGGGATCCGCTCCTGCTATGATGAGGGTAAAAGGGCGGCAGAAACGCTGTTTTTTGATTATCACAGGCAGAATAATGTGGATATAAAGGTGATACGCATCTTTAATACCTACGGTCCGAATATGAATACCCATGATGGCAGGGTTGTGTCAAATTTTATCGTACAGGCATTGAAAGGTGAGGATATCACTATATACGGGGACGGGACTCAGACCCGGAGCTTCTGCTATGTGGATGATCTGGTAGAGGGGATGATCCGTATGATGAACAGCAGGGATGGATTTACAGGACCGGTGAACCTGGGTAATCCCAGTGAGTTTACTATGCTTGAGCTGGCAGAGAAGGTTATTTCACTTACGGGAAGCAGTTCTGGGATTGTTTATAAACCGCTGCCGCAGGATGACCCGACACAGAGAAAGCCGGTGATAGACCTGGCAAAAAGGGAACTCGGATGGGAACCGGCGATTCATCTGGATGAAGGATTAAGGAAAACTATTTTGTATTTTAAGAGTGTACTGGCATATTAAGCGTTTTTTGTAACAGTTCCTAAATGACATTGGAAATGAACCGTAGCAGAAATGTGTGAAAAATAAGATGAAGAATAAACCAAAAGTATCAGTGATCATAGCCACGCACAATAACGCGGCAACTATAGAAAATTGTATTGAGAGTCTTTGGAGCAGGAATTTTTCAGATATAGAGGTGATCGCAGTGGATGTCAATTCCACGGATGGCACAAAGGATATCCTCTCGGAAATGGCTGCCAATGATGATCAGATAATATTTCTTGCGGATAGCTTGGGCAGCATGGGACATGCAAGGAATATGGGCATGAGCCATGCTAGAGCACCGTATATCATTTTTGCTGATCCGGATGGATTTTTCAGTAAGGATGCAATTGAATATATGTATCTCGAACTTGAAGGTTCACCTGATTCCGATATGTTTACCTGTGAAACAGACTGTTTTGGATCTGGTTCGTATGGCAGAACCTTTGGTGACAGAAAGAAATCTATCGAATACGCAAACTATAAGGATACAAGAAAGCAGGAGATGGACAGCCGGCTGATAAGAAGCTGGATGTTCGAAAATATCACTATCTATCGTGCATCATTCCTTCAGGGTAAAGGAATCAGACATTATGAAAAGCCGGGATATGGAAGTCAGGACAGTGCATTTCGTTTTCTTGCCATGGCAAGCGGGATATCTTCTATGTCAGTAGATGTGAAATACAGGCGCAGGATGAATCTGACAGAATATCAGATCAAGGAGCCTATAGCCGTTAAAGATGTATGCGATGAATTCAGATTTTTGAAAGAGCAGCTGAAGAAAGATCCGCAGCTATGGTGGAAGATGAGACTGGTGTACTGGCAGGCCTATTATGACAGGAACATGCAGCTTTATGAGGGGCTTTCCGATGATCTTAGAGCCAGACTCTCAAAGAAGCTGCAGGCAGATATAAAAGAAGCCATTATTAAAAAGGAATTCAGTAGAGACCATTTCGACATAAGGGTTCGGGATGAAATGGAACTGCTTATGAAATCTGCGGATGAGTTTGACAGGTATCAGTCAGAAAAGATTGGCAAACGTAAGCGGAAAAG
>JAIKZC010000496.1 GCA_024682575.1 Lachnospiraceae bacterium
ACTTTTTATATCGCTTGGATGCGACAAGAACCTCGTTGACTCTGAGCAAATGATAGCCCTTCTTGCAGAGAAGGGCTATGAATTTACTGACAATGATATGGAGGCCGATATTATTGTCATAAATTCATGCGCATTTATTAAGGATGCAAAGGAAGAGAGTATCAATGCCATCATTGATGCCGGTGAACTTAAGGAAAACGGGAAGCTTAAATGCCTGGTTGTTGCAGGATGTCTGGCTGAAAGATATACAGAGGACATTAAAAGAGAACTTCCGGAAGTAGACGTTATCATTGGTACGACAGCTTTTGATAAGATTGTTGATGCGGTCGACAAGGCACTTGCCGGTAAGGAAGAAGTTCTAGTAGAGAAAGAAAGTATTGACAAGCTTACCTATGTCGCAGGAAAAAGAACTGTGACGACTCCTGGCAACTATGAGTTCTTAAAAATTGCCGAGGGCTGTAATAAAAGATGTACCTATTGTGCAATTCCCGGTATCAGAGGAAATTACAGAAGTGTTCCGATGGAGAAGCTTGTATCTGACGCAGAGGCACTGGCTGAGCGCGGCGTAAAGGAGCTTGTTATCGTTGCGCAGGAAACAACAGTCTACGGCATAGATATATATGGAAAGAAAATGCTTCCGGAGCTTTTGAGAAAACTTTGCAGAATAGATGGCTTTGAATGGATACGAATTCTTTACTGTTATCCCGAAGAGATAAATGATGAGCTTATCGAGGTTATGAAGACTGAGCCGAAAATATGCAATTATCTGGATCTGCCGATCCAGCATGCGTCAGATAAAATTCTTAAGGCGATGGGTCGCAGGACCTCAAATGCTGAACTTGTAGAACTTGTGACAAAGCTCAGAAAAGAGATTCCTGATATAGTTCTCAGGACAACTCTTATAACAGGCTTCCCAGGAGAAACAGAAGCAGATCATTCAGAAATGCTTGAATTCGTTGAAAAAATGAAATTCGACAGACTGGGTGTATTTACATATTCACCGGAAGAAAATACGCCGGCGGAGAAATTCCCGGATCAGCTGGATGAAGATACAAAAGAAAAAAGACGTAATGAGATCATGGAGCTCCAGCAGGATATTTCATATGAAAAAACACATGAGATGATAGGAAGAAGCCTTGACTGCATGATAGAAGGTAAGATACCTGAAGAACATGTATATGTCGGCAGAACTTACAGAGATACGCCGGGTGTGGACGGCATGATATTTGTCGATGAAAATGGCGCAGGAGACCTTATGACAGGAGATTTTATAAAGGTAAAGGTAACTGCTGCCGATGAATACGACTTGATCGGAGAAAGAGAGTAGGAAAATGAATTTACCAAATAAGCTTACGGTTTTGAGAGTAATACTTATTCCTTTTTTTGTAGCTATCCTTTTGACTAACTGCCTTGGAGATGCTTCCAAATGGGCGGCTCTCGGTATATTTATCGTTGCAAGCCTTACGGATATGCTTGATGGGAAAATTGCAAGAAAATATAATCTTGTGACTAATTTCGGAAAGTTCATGGATCCACTGGCTGATAAAATGCTGGTTTGTTCGGCACTTATCTGCCTCACGGAAATGGGAAAACTTCCGGCATGGATGACTATCATAATCGTAGCCAGAGATTTTGTAATAAGCGGATTCAGACTTGTAGCAGCAGAAACAGGCAAGGTGATCGCTGCCAATTACTGGGGAAAATTTAAGACAGCTTCCCAGATGGTGATGATCTGCCTGGTAATAGCTGATATTCAGATCCCGGCTGTACAGATCGTTACAGAGGTATTTAAGTATATTGCAGTCCTTCTGACTATAATATCTCTGGTAGTTTATCTGGTTGAAAATAAAGATGTAATGAAGGACGCATCATGATTGATAATATATCTATAGAAGAAGAGCTTGTTTCAAAGCTTAAAAATTGTGGATTCCACCTGAGCGCAGCAGAAAGCTGCACAGGTGGAATGCTTATTTCCGGAATAATAGGAGTTTCCGGGGCATCGGATGTTATAGAAGAAAGTTATATCACATATTCTGACAGGGTAAAACACAAGCTTCTGGGTGTTAGTGAAGAAACGTTAAAGAAGTATACTGCAGTGAGTGCAGAGACTGCGGATGAAATGCTGACAGGATGCGCAGAAAAAAGCGGGTCAGAATGTGTCATATCCGTTACGGGATATGCAGGACCATCCGCAGGAGATGACGGAACACCTGCCGGTACGGTTTATATAGGATGTAAAGTTTTGGACTCTAAAGAGGTTGAAAAATACCATTTCGATGGCGACAGACAGTCAGTCAGAGAACAGGCTTCCAAAGAGGCAGTAAAAAAGATGATAAAAATGCTTGACACATATAAGCATGAGTGATATTCTATTCAAGTACGTTAACAAAGCAGAGGTTTCACTCTCACCTTGCGACAACATGAGGTTAGTCAGCAAGCGTTAATACTTTACTAAGGATTAATGGGACAGTGATGCTTTTTGCACGCTGTTCTTTTTTATTGGACACAGCGAAAAAAGGATTTTTTGCCGCGAAGGCGGGGAGGTATAAGGCTATTAGCGACTTATATATCAATGAGCAGATCAGAGACAGAGAAGTCAGACTGATTGGAGAAGATGGTGAACAGCTTGGTGTAATGCCGGTAAGAGAGGCGCTTGAGAAAGCAAGAGAAGCAGAGCTTGATCTTGTAAAGATCGCTCCTAATGCAAAGCCGCCTGTATGCAAGATAGTTGATTACGGTAAGTACAAATATGAACAGGCTCGCCGTGAGAAGGATGCAAGGAAAAAGCAGAGAATCATCGATGTCAAGGAAATCCGACTTTCACCTAATATTGACACGAATGATCTGAATACTAAAGCTAACGCTGCAAGAAAATTCCTTTCAAAGGGCGACAGAGTCAAGGTTACATTACGATTCAGAGGACGTGAGATGGCACATATGAGCGCCAGCAAACATATTCTGGACGATTTTGCAGAAAGCCTGGCTGATGTAGCAGTTGTAGAGAAGCCTGCAAAGGTTGAAGGCAGAACTATGACTATTCAGCTGGCAGAGAAAAAGTAATGCTGATAATGATAGCAGGATAACAGGAGGATTTTAATCATGCCAAAGATGAAGACCAACAGGTCAGCAGCAAAACGTTTCAAGGTTACAGGAACAGGAAAACTTAAGAGATTTAAGGCTTATAAGCGTCATATCCTTACGAAGAAGTCTGCAAAGACTAAGAGAAATCTTAGACATGCAGCAATGACAGATGCAACTAACGTAAAGACAATGAAGAAAATCATGCCTTATTTATAATTGACAGACTTAAAGTAAGGAGGAAAAAGACATGGCAAGAATCAAAGGCGGTTTAAACGCAAAGAAAAAGCATAAGAGAGTTCTTAAACTCGCTAAAGGATATAGAGGAGCAAGATCAAAACAGTACAGAGTTGCAAAGCAGTCTGTAATGAGAGCTCTTACATCTTCATTTGCAGGACGTAAGCAGAAGAAGAGAGATTTCAGATCACTCTGGATCACACGTATCAATGCAGCAGCTCGTGCAAACGGACTTACATACAGCCAGCTTATGCACGGTCTTAAGCTTGCAGGTATCGACATCAACAGAAAGATGCTTTCTGAGATGGCTGTTAACGATGCAGCTGGATTCACAACACTTGCTGAGCTTGCAAAGGCTAAGGCTTGAGTTTGAGTCAGAAATAAGTTGACAAGAAAGACTTAAAATTATATAATTATTTCTGTTGCGGCGATAAATCCGCAGCAGAAATAGTGAGCAGGAGTGGCGGAATTGGCAGACGCGCAGGCTTCAGGTGCCTGTGATGGCAACATTGTGTGGGTTCAAGTCCCATCTCCTGCAGAAAAAAAGCATCAGCGATTGCTGATGCTTTTTTGTTTCTGCAGGAGCGTGACTTTCACCCAGCTTGCTAACGCAAGCAGTGGGTTTCTCGGCGGAGCCGGGACTAGCAGTGCAAGGCACGGCGTCGCAGTCCCATCTAAAGCGTGACTTTCACCCGGATTGCCATAGAAGGATATGAATAGAGCCCGTAAACTTTGCGTTTACGGGCTTTTGAATTACATATTTCCAATGAGATCGGTGAACTCCATCTGGCCTGAGGAGTCTTCTGAGTAGTAGTCGTTGAAACTGTCGTCTTCCATAACTGAAAGAGCGGGAGATGACATATCTTCTGCAATGGAAGATGCCTCGGCAGGAACTTCACTATTTTCAATATTAGAATCTTCTGTGCTTGAA
>JAIKZC010000475.1 GCA_024682575.1 Lachnospiraceae bacterium
TGATATATTGTCAAAAAATGAAGAAATTAATGAAAACGATAAAGAACTGATCAGATCTTTACTTGTATTGCAGCCTGAGGCAAAAGAATTTATGTACAGTAGTTTTCAGTATTTAGTAATTGCATGCAAGTGATCAGAAAAAGATAGTGCAAGATTTAAATTTCATGTCATTGTATAGGATAATTTGTCATGATAAAAAAGATAATGTATATAGCAAATTCAAATCTGACGTGGATAGATATACCAATCAGCTTAAAAGAAATGGGCAGGTGGGAGATTGTTTCAGAAAATGTAACATTCCATGTCAAAGCATATAGTGATGAGGGGGTAAAAGAATGCAGACATCTCATCAGAAAAAATAATCCTGACTGTATAATTTCATGTGATTTTTCAAGAAATATTGCCAGGGCAGCATATGAAGAAAGCATTCCTTATCTATCATGGGTTTATGATTGTCCTCATGAGGCATTATATTCGATTCAGGCATTTTATCCGACTAATTATATATTTTTATTTGATAGAATGCAATGTGAGCATCTGATGAAAATCGGATTGAGAAATATTTTCCATATGCCATTAGCAATAAATCCGGCAAGAATCACTGAAGCTCTGAGCAATATAAATAAAAAGGAGCCTAATACGGATATATGTTTCGTAGGAAGTCTTTATGATATGACCGATAATGAGATCCTTTTATCAAATTTATCGGGGACTGCAAAAGAACGATGGGATGATATTGCGGAATCATTTATGTTCAGATGGGATGGAAATATAAATTTTTCCGGAATATTGCCGGATGATTTCATAATGCTTTTTGACGATTATAATACTGAAAACAATAAAAGTGCCATTCCTTTTATGAAGAGGGGTTATAAATATGAGGCTAATATTCTCGCAAGGTACATAGCGCACAGGGAAAGAATAAGAGTCTTAAATGATCTGTCAAAAAAATATGAGCTGGCTTTCTATACAAGAGATCATAATCTCGAAAAACTGGATAGTTCAGTAAATATCAGGGATGGAGTAAGCTACGAGAGTGGGGATTTATTCAGGATATATAACAGGAGCAGAATAAATATAAATATTTCACTGCACTGCATAGAAACCGGTCTGCCACAAAGAATATTTGATGTTATGGGTGCAGGTGGATTTATGCTTAGTAATTATCAAAGTGAAATTGAAGATTTATTTCTGATAGGGGAAGAAATTGAAACATTTAAGAATATAGAAGAACTTAATGAAAAGACTGAATATTATCTAAGGCATGAACAAGAACGGGAGAAAATAGCGGCTAAGGGGCAGGAAAAAGTTCTGAAACTCCATAGCTATAAAAACAGATTTAATGAGATAATACCAATGATTGAAAAGTCAGAAACGAATAAAAAACAAAGTTACAGTATCAGATCTGAAGAAAAAATGGCGGTAAGCGTAATCATTCCAACATATAACAGATTATTTACTTTGCCAAGGGCTGTCCAGTCAGTTTTGGAGCAGAGTTACAAGAATTTGGAGCTTATTATTGTTGATGATGGTTCTGATGATGGCACGGATGAGTATGTGAAAACCATAACTGACAGTCGTGTTGTTTATATAAAAGGAGAGCATAAGGGGGCAGGTGCGGCAAGGAATACAGGTGTAAGGAGGTCAAAATATGAATTGATTGCTTTTTGCGATTCGGATTGTGAGTGGAAACGTGATAAATTAACAAAGCAGATAGAACTGATGGAAAAAAATGATGGCTGTGTCATGGTATATTCCCGGTTTGCTACAATTAATTCTGACGGCAGCAATGGAATGATCATACCTGTAGATGATATTCCAGAATGTGAGTGCAGTGGGTATTATTTATATCAGCACTTATTAGTCCATAACCTGATAGGCACTCCTACTATGCTTATAAAAAAAGAGGTGTTTGAAAGAACCGGCGGCTTTGACGAAAGCCTGCCTGCTCTGGAAGATTATGATCTGGCACTGAAAATAGCTGAAAAACATGATGTAAGATGCTGTTATGAAATTCTTGTTAATGATTATCCGTCTGTAGGCAGTCTGTCTTCAAATGTATCTGCATATTTTACGGTCAGATGCATGCTGATTGCCAAATATGTAACAGAATTAAAAAAGTATGGTACTTTTGATACAATAGTAAATTATATCCTGGAAAGGGCAGCAAAACACGGTATTCAGCAGCAGGTGGGGGAAATGCTGATAAGAATGCTGGAAAGAAGAATAGAGAAATAAACTGTGGTTATAGAGGTGGCTTGGATGACGTTAAAAATAGGCGTGGGAAAGTCTGATTTTGCAGATTTAAGGGAATCAGGAAATTATTATGTTGATAAGACGGAATTAATATATGAGCTGGTAAATAATAATGATAATAAGGTTACATTATTTACCAGACCGAGAAGATTTGGAAAGACGCTCATGATGAGTATGATGGAGAATTTCTTTAATATCCGTAAGGATAGTAAAGCTTTTTTTAAGGGACTTGCTATCAGCGGACATAAAGAATTTTGTGAAAAATGGATGAATCAGTATCCTGTTATTTTCCTTTCATTAAAAGATGTTGAGTCAGAGGATTATGATGGGGCATATAGGATGTTAAAATCCTGTATAGCAGATTTGTGCAAAAAATTAGCTGATATTGAAAATGTGAAGAATGTAAATCAAGCCGATAGAGATATATTTCAAAGACTGATGTTTCAAAGAGCAGAACAATCAGACATAAAGAATTCCATTAAAATATTAATGAGAATGATGAACGCGGTTTATGGGAAAAAAGTCATACTTTTGATAGACGAATATGATGTCCCGTTGGCAAGGGCAAGTGAAAAGGATACTCCGGAGAATAGATATTATTCCCGGATGCTTGACCTTATCAGGGGAATCATGAGCACATCGCTTAAAGACAATGAATTTTTAGAGTTCGCAGTGATAACAGGATGTCTGCGCATAGCAAAGGAAAGCATATTTACAGGAACGAATAATTTTGTCTCGTATTCGATAATAG
Organism: Lachnospiraceae bacterium; assembly: GCA_024682575.1. Classification (GTDB taxonomy): domain Bacteria; phylum Bacillota; class Clostridia; order Lachnospirales; family Lachnospiraceae; genus NK4A144. The sequence continues at coordinate 3,008 of JAIKZC010000475.1, forward strand.
ATAACAGATTCAGCAGTTATTTTGGATTTTCGGAAAACGAAGTCCGGGAAATGCTGGATAAGTTTGGACTGACAGATAAAGCAGCCTTGATAAAAGAGTGGTACGACGGATATCTTATTGGTAAGGATCATATGTACTGTCCGTGGGATGTCGTGAATTATGTGGCTGATCTGTCAAACGATAATGATGCACAACCAAAGAATTATTGGAAAAATACAAGTCATAACGGGATACTGCTGAACTTTGTAAAGCGTACTGAATTTGATGTAACGGAAAAATTTGAAGCTCTGATGAACGGGGAATGTATTATGCAGAACATATCTGACGAACTGATCTATGACAGCCTGCAGTCATCCGAGGATAATCTGTGGAGTGTGCTTCTGATGACAGGATATATTACAAAAGCTGACGCAGAAGAGACAGGTGAAATGGTTTCGTTAAGAATCCCAAACCGGGAGATACTTTCAATATTCAGAGATACAGTGGTACGTTATTTTGAAGATACAGTAAATACTGATACCATAAGGAATCTCATAAGAGCATTATGGGATAAGGATGAAAAGGATTCAGGTAAAATATTATCAGATCTTCTATGGGAGACTATAAGCTATAATGATTATCATGAAGATTACTACCATGCCTTTTTAACGGGAGTATTTGTTGGAAGAGGATACAGTGTAGATTCCAATAAGGAAAAGGGACTTGGAAGACAGGATATTCTGCTGAAAGACAGGAAAAACAGGCGGGCTATCATAATAGAGACAAAAAAATCTGTCAGGGAGACTGATATGGAAAAAGACTGTGAAGAGGCTGTCAGACAGATAGAGAGGCAGAGGTATGCAGAGGGTCTGAATGGATACAACCAGATACTCTGCTATGGAATCGCTTTCTATAAAAAAGAGGCAAAAATAAAACTGATGGTAACTGTTCAGGGTACCTGAACAGTTATATTTTCAGATGCTGGCTAAAAATGATGCAGAAATGAGGGCGATTGTCAATGAAGCTTGTTTTCTTAAATGGTGGACTTGCGAACCAGACATTCCAATATGTTTTTTTCAGGATTGGCCAATTAAGACATCCTGATGAGGAATGGGTTCTGGATGACTCCTTTTTTTTTCATGAATGATGTCCATAATGGCTATGAGATTGACAGGGTTTTTGGCGTAAGACCAAGGCTTATAAGTAATTACTTTGATAATGATGTGTGGGAATACATGCTTGGATTAAAAAGGGAGGGAAAAAGTATTCCGCAGATTTTTATGGATAATGGAGAGGAGATGATTAAAATTCTGGAGGCGGATTATTCATCTTCCTGGAATCCTTTTGATGGAAAAACACTGGTGATCGATGAAGCTGACAGAATGAATTTAAATCTTTTAGATCTGAAGGGGAATATTTATTATCACGGTTACTGGATACATAAGTATTGGATGAACAGATTGGAAGAGGCAGGAGAGAGGCTGGAGTTCAAGCCTGCTGACGACAGAAAGAACTTAGAGATATTTAAGATGATAAATGAGACAGAGTCATGTGCCATACATATAAGACGTGGGGATTATGTTGATTTAGGACTGGTACCGGATAATTCAGCGATAAAGTTCATGACTGGGCAGATGATCGAAAAATTTCCCAAAACCTGCCTTTTTGTATTTTCTGATGATATTGACTGGTGCAGAAAAAATGAAAAAAATCTGGGATTTGACAGGTTCAATGATATATATTATGTCTCAAATAATCATGGAAACAATGCATATAAAGATGCATGGCTTATGTCAAACTGCAGGTATATGATCTTATCAAACAGCGCATTTTGCTATCTGTCCGCATTGCTGAATAAGAAACTCAGATTTTGCATTAATCCTAACAGAAACCGGCCATTGATTGATAACGGGGGAACAAAATGGTAGTTATTGATAACAGCAAGTACGAAGAAGCGGTTGAAGCACTTGGAGACAGAATAGATGAGGCAAGGATCGGATTAAGTAAAGAAGTTTTTATGGAAGCCGCGATGCTTATTAATTATTTTCCGTATCTGGTCGTTGTGGATGGAACCGGAAATGATCTGTTCACTTTGAGATGGGAGGCAACATCATATGTTCATTCATACAAATATACAGGGGAACTGGATCTGTGGTTCCTGAACAGGTATGATACATTGATTCTGCGGGACTGCAATGAATGCTCGGCAGAATTATGTCTGGCCGCGCTGAATCAATGGAATGGAAAAAAGATTGTTTTTGTGGGTGAAAACTGGAAATATATCATTGACCTGCTGCCTGAAATGGAGGGAAAAGAGTGTATATGGGAAGATGAATTGTCTGACAGGAATGCAGCAGATTATTTCTTTTCCGAAAAATATCTCGATATCAGAATAGGACATCCGCATCAGGAGCCCATGGACAGATATTATAAAAATATAATGACCTATGATGAAGTGATGACATTCACTTTTTTATTTGCCAACAGGCAGGAATTAGGTGAAAAAAATCCGGATAAGCGTTTTTTTATAATTGATGCAGGTTATGAAAATATTGGTCTTTTTACAATCTTCAATAAGGCAGTTTCGCTGGCACTGTATGCGAAAAAAAAAGGATTTATTCCGGTTTTCCGTCTGACGATAGAATGGGGGATAAAGAGCATATATCAGAATTTTGCAGGGGATGATATATGGGGGAAATTTTTCAACCAGTCAGAGGGATATGAGCTGGATGAGGTAATGGAAAGTAAAAATGTTTATTTTCCTCCTATTCTCTATAATGCCAGCATAATGCAGACTATTATGGACAGATATAGTGCCGGGACAAGACTTGAATGGGATGATGGAATATACAATGACAGCATTAAAAAGTATCTTGCGGAAAAAAGCAGAATCTTTCTGCCTTTTCCGGATAAAACTCTTGGTGTGCTTGCGAGAGGAACAGATTTTGTGAACACACATCTTCCAAATCATACTATTCATGCGTCAATGAAATGTGTAGGGGATAAGATTGACGAACTCATGAAAGAATGGAAGCTGGACTATGTTTTTATCGCAACTGAGGATTTAGACTATTTTGAATATTATAAGGAACGTTTTGGTGATAAAGCCTTTTTTACAGACCAGGAGAGATATAAAATCCGCCCCGGAGACCTGCTTGCAAATATGCACAGGAGGAATCCTGACAGAGCTGATGGCTGGCAGCTTGGGGCAGATTATATCCTGGCGGTTTATCTGCTTTCCAGATGCAATTCATTTCTTGCTTCCGGAGGATGCAGCGGGGTAGCAGAAGCAAGAAAAATGAATCAGGGACAATGGAAAAATGAATTCGTTTTTGATTTAGGAACCAACTGAACACTGAAGCATGTATGATATACGGTCCTCATAGCGGAAGTTTTCAGAGGCTTTTCTGAATCCGGCCTGGGCGATAGACTGCCTTATTTCGCTATGCTTAAGGTAAAAATCTGCTTTTTCGAGAGCGTCCTCCATGCTTTCATACATGACAACCTCTTCGCCATCCATGAAATTTTCAGCAAGCTCTGCCTGCCAGTTGGAGAGAATAAATGAGGCTGAGCCTATGATGTCAAGGGCACGAAGGGGTATACCTGACTGGGTGGCCTTTAACGCAGGGCAGAGATTGATGCTGCTTGATTTGAAAACTACAGGCATTTCTTCGCTGTATGACAGCGTTCCATAAACCCTGACTTTTTTGGATAGAAGCTCATTTTCCGTTATGTCTTCGCCTGTATACAGGTGAACATCATATTTTGAAGAAAGCAAATTAAGGAGGCTTATACGTTCTATATGTGTTATATGGCTTGCCATGGAATATGAAAGCTGCGCGGCAGTAAGGCTCAGATTTTTTAATCTTCCGGCACGGGAGTTATAAGCCTGATTAATTGAATTTATAAGTTCAGGAGTTAAAGAGTTACTGATAAAATATGAGCCATAGATGTTCAGCTGGGAAGTTATGAGGGCATCGCAATATCCCTGTTCATAAGGATCCATTTCTGATCTCAGAATGGGATAGGTGGAACTGTATAGTTTTCCGACAAAAGAAATGTCAGACTGAAATCTCTGTTCTGCTGAAATTTTTGAAAGACGTTCACAATTTACCGCAAGGGGAAGATGATGGAAATTATCGTAGCCTGATTTCCGGAAATTTTCAGCCTCTGTCCTGTCAAATAAAAAGACATTTGTGTTTGGAAGATCAAAATATTCATGAGAGGACAGGTTAAGAGGACTGTCATAACTCCATGCGATATAGGGAAGGTTGCTCTCATAGGCTATTTTGCCTATAATAGGGATCAGATTAGTAGAAAATACGGCATCATAAGAGGATTCTTTAAGCTCTTGTCTCATAAGCCTTTCAAATTCTTCATTATGGTATTTTCCAGTGTCGCCGTTTGGGAAACTGTATTTAATATTTTTACAGTTAATATTCATTTTGTTTAGTGTATATATTATATCGGGTTGTATAAATGAACCTATATCAATAAGGAGTATATTCATGGGATATTTTTCCTTTCTGAGGGGTAATTCACTTTCAGCTATGTATGAAGGCTTAGGAACTGGTAACTGTTCTGATAGCCTGAACCAATGTCATTAAGTTAAGCTTTGAAAACACTTTTTGACCGCATTTAAAAGACGCTTTAAGCGGCAAAAAGTTTTTCAAATGGCTTAAGTTAATGACATTGTATCCTGAACAGTTACACCTTGATTACATTATAACAACAAAAATTATCTTTAAACGGTCTTTTTTACATGCAAATGACCAGGCAATGTATAGAGGGGATCTAAAATGAAAATCTTATTTTATAGATATAGAAATATTTGTGAAAGTGAGATTGCGGTAACATTTTCTGAACTGGGAATAGAATCAGTAGAATTAATGATGGGGGCAAATGACCTTAATGAGCTTACCAGAATTAAGGAATCGATAGAAAGCCATAATCCGGATTGCATTTTTTCTATTGATTTTTTTCCGCTGATCTCTGATATCTGTAATATTTATCATATACGTTATGTTTCATGGATTGTGGACTGTCCGGTAATGGAACTTTTTTTTAAGCAGATATCAAATAAATGGAACAGGGTATTTATCTTTGACAGGGCACAGTATGAGGATGTGAAGAAGTTTAATCCGGAGAATATTTTTTATTTTCCATTGGCAGCTGGAATAAATAAAAACAAAAAAATTTTTGATAATCTGAGTGCCACGGATTCTGCTAAATTTTCACATGATATTTCTTTTGTGGGTTCTTTGTATACTGAAAAGTGTTTTTATGACAACAAAAGGGGATTAAATCCTCATGACGAGGGCTACCTTGAGGGGATAATGAAGGCACAGGAAAGAATATATGGTGCGTGGATAATTGATGATCTTTTAGATGACAGAATTGTAAGGGAATTCAAGAAACATCATCTTTCATTTTATGAACTGGATGGAGAGTCGTATCTGACTGATAAAATTACAATGTCACAGCTGTACATCGGAAGTAAGATATCTGCAATGGAACGGGTTGATACGATGAAGGCGCTTTCAGACAGATTTACGGTGAATCTTTATACGATGAGCGATACATCGGAATTAAAAAAAATAAAAAATATGGGACCGGCAAATTCTGTTACAGAAATGCCGCTGATTTTCAGAAATTCCAAGATCAATCTGAATATTACATCAAAATCTATACGTACAGGACTTCCGCAGAGAATTTTTGATATAATGAGTTCCGGAGGATTTGTTTTGTCAAACTATCAGGAAGAGATAGGAGAGCTTTTTGAGATAGGAAATGAGATCGCAGTATATGAATCTATTGATGATCTTATATATAAATCTGATTA
>JAIKZC010000477.1 GCA_024682575.1 Lachnospiraceae bacterium
ACTCCCCTCTCTATTTTTGAAGAATACACCATTCGTATTGTCATGATTTACCCACTGTTGATAATACTGTCCCATAGTAGCAGGTGCATTATAGAGGCAAGTGATCATGTAAGATCTAATATCACGTAATCCATCCTGATTCGGGTTATCATGCAGTCGGTCTATAACATATTCAAGATGAAAATCATTGAGCTGTAAATATCGTTGCTTTACTGCTTCCGGATCCATAGGTGTTTTATTTACAATGATTGGTCCCGAATGGTCTCCGCACATCACATCATGCATAATGAGGTATAGTTCATGATAATCCTCACGCTTACTAACATCGTCATTTTCCATATGCCAGTCATAGTTTATATGTCTCTTAATAAGCTGATCCAATAAACATCTGATTCGGAATGGTTCTTCCATTGGAGTATTCTATGTTGAAAAAATATCTTTTTATGACCCCAATCTCTACAAGCTGGTCAAATGCAAGCTTGATAGTCTTCTTTGACTCCCCGAATTTATTTGCATACTCTTGATAACTCTTCTGGAGCATTTCCCCATGAAACTTCTTTTTCCATCCAATTACCTCACCCGTCCTTTCGTCTCTGACTTCAGTCGGGCGATGCCAATATATGAGATCAGCTAATATAGTAATTGCCAACAGATAAGGCTTACCTGTAGTAGGCTTTAAGATATGCTTGTACCATTCTTCCGATATTACATTACCGCTGATGGCTATGCTTCCCATGGCATCTACTGTAAGGTTGCCACTTGACCTGTAGCCCATTGCTGTTCTCCTCCTCTCGCTGTATTATTTCTTCTTTGATTTCCACTCTTCCAGAAGTCCTATGATTGTCTCTTCGATTTCTTTATCAGACATTTCCTCTGGAAAGTATTCTGCTATTTTTTCTGCCTTCAGGACAATTTTCTTTGTTTTAGGTCTTGCTTCTGTAAGGATCAGCTTTATCGCAACCTCAGTAAGCTCCGAAGCTTTTGACAGTTCCTTTATTCTTGCTGACTGCGCCATGCTTATTGAGCATTTAAGCTCATTGACAGCATTCAAAACCCATATCTGCTCCTGCTCCGGAAGGAACGACAAATCTATTCCCTGAGCCATGCCGATTTTCCTTGTATCCACAAATTCCATCAATCCATCGATCAGGTTTGAGAGTCAAAGGTATCTCTGAACAGTCTTACCACTCTCTCCGGCAGCATTTCCAAGCTCATCAAGTGAATTTCCCTTAACACCCGGACTTTTTATCTGATCATATTTCATGCGATAAGCATGAGCTTTCTCACTAGGGAGAATGTCTTCACGCTGAACCCACAGGCAAGCCTGTGGGTTTTTCACCGCAAATTTATAACTCCCTCAAATCCCTCTTCATTATAAATCTTCTTATAAAAGCTTACTTCATCTGCTATCATCTCATCTATGATCCTCATTCCAAGCAGCTCAACCGGAGCCTTGTCATCAGTCATGATCAGATCTCCGGACTCATAAAATGCAAGTCCTTCTGATGCCTTACTATATATTTCCTTCAGATCCTTATCCTCCTCGGATTCAACCTGATTAAAAAGTCCCTCATCCATCTTATCATTAAAGCCTGCATACAAAATCTTATTATAACTTCCGCTTACATCAGATGTCATTACAAAAGGAAAAACACTGGCTATCGTATCCGAAAGATACTCATTTATATTTCCCTTTGAGTTACTTCGCATATTCATATTGACGACCATTACTCCATCTTCATTGAGATGGTCTGCCACAAGCTTAAAAAATTCCACTGAAGACATTTGAAATGGAATCGTAATATCCTGATAAGCATCTACCATAATAAGATCGTATTTATCCTTTACAGCATTTAAATACGCCCTGCCGTCATATGTCGTAACATCAAGATCATCCGGAAGTTCAAAATATTTGTAAGCAAGATTACTTATCTTCTCATCAATTTCAACTCCGGTAATATCAATATTCTTATAATATCTCTCACACTGAGTCGCAAAAGTTCCGCTTCCATTTCCAAGTATAAGAACCTTCAAAGGATCCTCAGCGTCAGTATTCTTAAACCTTCCGGTCATAGGCAAAGCTGCCATTGCATAGTCATAATACATTCCGGTTGGTCCATTTTTTTTCAAATAAACTGACTGAACTCCAAATAATACATTTGTCGATAAAATAACCCTGTCTTCCGTCTCTCTGACCTGAAGATAATTGTAGATCGATTCTCCTTCATAAGTGAGATCATTCTCCCAAAATGCAAAACTGTTATTATGGCCAAGAAGACAGCATATTAAAAATAAAACAATGCTAATTGGAAGTCTCTTGGCCCTGGTAAAATTTACCTTAGAGCTTATAAAATATATCGCACAGAGTAATAAAAGTATCCCTGCAAATATCAAAAAAGTAATACTTGTTCCCACTGCCGGTATACTTATAAATGTCGGGACAAAAGTACCTATAATGCTTCCTATCGTATTGCTGGCATTCAGCCTTCCAACTACACTTCCACTATCATCAAGGCTATCTACCGAAAATTTAACCAGTGATGGCGTAACCGTTCCAAGCAAAAACAATGGGAAAACAAATATGATCATACATGCTGCAAATGCTGCAATTACAAGGAAATTTGTACTTACTGTAAAAATAAGCAATGCTGAAATGCCTATTATTATATATTTTCCAACTACAGGAATTGCCGCGATCCAGATCGCAGCAATAATTATTCTCAAATAAAGCCTGTCAGGATCAGGGTTTTTATCTGCTGCCCTTCCTCCATATAAATTTCCAAGTGCCATAGCGATCATTATAGTTCCTATTATAATAGTCCATACTATCTGCGAGGAACTAAAATATGGTGCTAATAATCTGCTTGCACCTAGCTCGACAGCCATCACCGACATACCGGCAAAAAATTCTGTCAGATATAAATATAATTTGTTTTTAAGTATCTTTCTTTCCATCCACTAGCTCTCCTCTTAATCTTTAACCTACAGTTCTTCTCTCAAAAAATTAAAAGTCTTTCCATCATTATCTGAAACATAGAGACCATATGCCTTACCACCTAATTCTTCACTATAATAATCTCCATCAGGTCCCTGCCCGACTTTCAGATAAACTTTTCCGTCTTCTTTCCACACTTTTTCGGGCATGACAAACGGATTATAGAATTTTCCATCCGATAATTTGACCTTTGGTGATGGAAGACTGATCTCTGTAAAAGACTTTCCCCTATTATCTGTTCTATACAAATATCCCTCACTGCCACCACTAAATGTAAGACAGGAAAATCCAAGATCAGAATCATCGATAAATGTAAGAAACAAGCTTCCGCCGCCGGAACCATTATAAGGATCCTTATTTACTAGTGTAACCGTATCCTGATCAGATGGATCCGAAAACGAAAGTAAAACATAGAAACTGCTTCCAAGCGCACGGTCAACTCCAACCATTGCGTATTCGCTGCCATCTGCAAAATCATATACAGCTTCTCTATCATAAGATGCCCATTCTCTTAAAGTGGCATCATCAATTTCTATCTCATCGGAATTTTCATCCAAATCCTCTTCTATTTCGTCAGCAGATTCAGAAGCAATAAGCTGCTCAGGCGTTTTATAAGCTATATAATTATCCAAATATGTATAAAGGCCATTATAAACAGCTGTATCATCTTCTTTTATCGCACCTAATACGATGGGGTCAAAATAGTATTTTCTTTTTGTATATCCCGGTATATCAGGTATAAAGCAGCTATAAACATTCTTTGCCTTTTTATATGGAAGTTTTTCAAAACAATATCTAAGCCATCCGCATATATCCTCAGAATAGGAAGAAATTTCCTGTTTAGAACTGCTTTCCATAGCTATTACAGGTATATAGACCTCATCTATTATGGAATCTCCCTTTTCTGTTTCCCATGATAATCCTCTATTAGTTCCTTCAGAAAAATATGTCTCTGTCATTGTCTTAAAAAGACTGTTTATATAATTTTCCTTAAAGGCAAGATTATTCCTGGCATAAAAAGTAACACCATCTGCTTTTATATTTAAGCTATCTCCCTTTTCCTCAATCCACTCTATATTTTCTATTGAATATCTATTCTTTAAAATTTCTTCAATTTCATCATAACTATATCCATCAAAATTTTCCTGATCATCATAATATATTTCTATGACATCATCTGCCTGCTCACTTCCAATAAAAGTAACTATAACACCGGCAGGCATCCATTCCACAGAATAATTTTCTTTTCTGAATTGGGCTCCATCATCATAAATATCTTCTTTATATGATTTAATTTTCTTATTGCCGTCATAAAATGTAACCTTGGCATGAGAAGCTCCAAACGGGAAATCAGCCTCACCTATAGACTGAAATTTAAGACTATAGTTTCCATCCGGAGATTTTTCCGTACCCACATCATATAATCTCCATCTTATCTGATATATGAATAAAAGAGCAACAATAAATAAGCCTGCCACTATTATCCCAAAAACAGTCAGCAGGAGCTTTATAGTATTTTTTAATGTTTTCATACTTCCTCCCTGATCCCACTAATTTTAATTTTCAAAAATTAGATTTTATATATTATAATCTTAATTTGCGGTATACACAAATCAGCCGGAGTAAAATCTCCGACTGATTTCTTGTTTTAATTTCTATATTAATGAAAACTGCAACACCGGTTTACAGTGCTGCAGCCCTTAAATTAATCATTTCGATAACTTCAGATTCTTTCGGAATGGCAGGAATCCCACCTCTCCTCTGAACGCAAATAGACGCTGTTGCATTTCCATATCTTGCAAATTCAAGAATGTCTTTTTCTTTTAATTTATTTAATGCTTTCCTGCTTTTTATAAAACTGCCTACAAAGCCTCCCCAAAAGGAATCACCGGCTCCTGTTGTATCAACAGCATTTACCTTAAATCCAGACACTGTAAGTTCATATTTCAACGTCTTTACCAAAACACCTCCGGATCCTAATGTCACTGCAACAAGTTTCGGTCCCATATCGAGAAGCTTTCCTGCCCCCTTTGAATAATCATCTTCTCCTGTCAACAAGACAGCTTCTTCATCTGAAACCTTGACAATATCCGCAAATTTCATCATCTTCTTCATCTCTTCGATCGCTGTATCCCTGTCTTTCCACAGGGAATCACGATAGTTTGGATCATAAGATATGATTGCTCCAAGTGACTTTGCCAAGTCTACTGAAAAATAAGTTGCCTCTCTGGAAGGTTCATTTGTAAGAGAAAGCGATCCTACATGAAATATTTTTGTCTCTGCTAAAAGATTTTTATCAATTTCTTCATATTCTAATCTGATATCTGCTCCGGGTTTTCTAGCGAAAGAAAATTTTCTTTCGCCATTTTTATCAAGATCTACAAATGCCAGCGTTGTAAAACTATCCTTATCGACAATAATTCCAGATGTATCAATATTATGAGATTTAAGCGTATCAAGTAAAAATCTGCCGTGCATATCGTCGCCAACTTTTGCTATCATAGCAGTCTTTAACCCCATATTAGCAATGGCCGTTAGAAAATTTCCGGGGGCTCCGCCTGGATTTTGCTCAAAGAGCTTCATACCTTCTTTACTTTTACCGGAATAAGTAAAATCAATAAGTAATTCCCCCAGCGCTACTACATCTATCATTGTTCCTCCTAAAGTTTCTGACAGAATTCAATACGTTCATTATTAGGTCCCTTTATCATAAAAAATTTTACTCCGTTTTTCCAAAAAGGTAGATATTGTACCCTGTCATGAAGCATTATATACCCTGCAGATTTCATTTCTTCATACAATTCATCTACTGCCTTTGCATTTAATGCAATATGCTGATAAGGACCATCTTCAAATGATCGCTGACCATTTTCAAAAGTTTCTATCACATAGTTATGAAGCTTCAAAAAAGCAACATCTTCTTTAGCCTCTTCATTATAAGTTCTTAAAATAACCTTGAAACCAAGATTTTCATAAAAATCAATAGTCTCTTTTATATTGTCAGTCGGAATTCCTATATGGTCAATTTCGTTTATCTTATTAGTTATATCCATCGAATTACTCCTGCACATTGATTATAATCTTCATGGCTTCTTCTCTATGCTCATCTATAAACTTATAAGCATCAAGGTATTTTTCAAACGGAAACTGTCTTGTCACAAGTGGCTCTAAGTCAATCTTTTTCTCATTTACAAGCCTGATCGCATCAACATAATCATCATGTCTGTACATCATCGTACTCTTAATATCAAGTTCGTGATCATTTGCTACCGCAAGGTCAATTTCTGCCATTCCGGCAAATACAGCGACAAGTACTATAACGCTTCCTTTTCTTGCATATTTGATCGCCTGACCCATTGTAATATTATTTCCTGCACAGTCATAAATCACATCTGCCTTGTCAGGACCAAATGCCTCAACCATTGCATCGCCAAAATTTTTTTCTTTAGTATTTACGCAAACATCAACTCCACATTTTTCTGCAATATCAAGTCTCAGTTTACTTACATCGGTTATCATTACTTTCTCAGCACCGAATCCCTTTGCTGCCTGAGCAACAAGGTTTCCGATAGGACCTGCACCTAAAACAGCAATCTTCATTCCATTAACATCGCCCATCTGCTTTACGGCATGAACGGCAACTGCAAGAGGTTCTATCATAGCTCCATGCACATATGACATATCATCCGGAAGTTCTGTGACTTTGGATTCATCGACAACAAAATACTCTGAAGCCATTCCTGTTGTCTGAAATCCCATTACCTTAAGTTCTTCACAAAGGTTATATTTACCATGGCGGCAAGGATAGCATTTTCCGCATGTAACCTGAGGCTCAACTGTAACCTTCTGTCCAATATGAAGTCTTGTAACCTTAGAACCAAGTTCTACAACTTCTCCTGAAACCTCATGTCCCTGTGTTACCGGATATTTTGTAAAAGGATGTTTTCCATGATACACATGAATATCAGATCCGCATATACCTATATTCATCATCTTTATCTTAACCTGATTTTCTCCTACTGGCGGAACCTCTACATCCCTAAAAATAATCTCTCCCGGATTAGTCATTACTTCCTGTTTCATTTATTTTTCCTCCTTATATATAGTGAATTATTTATTTCTTGCTGAGTGATAATTTCTGATAACAGTCAAATCCAACTGCGACTGCCAGGATCAGTCCCTTTACAACCATCTGCATGTATGAACTTACATTTAAGAGAACCATTCCATTTGAAAGCATTCCTATAATAAGAACACCGGCAATAACATTTGATATTTTTCCTGCGCCTCCGTTTACGCTGACACCTCCAAGTACAACTGCTGTAATTACGTCAAATTCATATCCTTTACCTGCTGTAGGTTGTCCGGAATTTGTTCTTGAAAGCATTACTACACCTGCTATTCCTGCAAAAAGACCTGATAATGCATATACAAGGTATTTGATATTCTTAACTTTTATTCCTGACAATTCAGCAGCTTCTTCATTTCCACCAACTGCATATATATATCTTCCAAAATATGACTTAACTAAAATAAATCCGCCAATTATAAATGCTATTATCAATAAAATTACAGGGAAAGGTATGGGACCTAAATAACCCTGTCCAATATATGCAAACGAATCTGAAAATCCAAAGATCGGAATACCTCCACATATGATATAAGCTAAACCTTCAAAAATTGTCTGTGTTGAAAATGTCATGATCAGAGGCGGCATATTAAGGTTTGCAACTGCAATACCATTTATAAGTCCGATCAATGTGCTGGCAATAAGTGAGATCAGAATTGCAAGAAACATATTCAGCCCGGCATTAACCATAAAGTATGCTGTGATTATATTTACGAATGTAATGATTGATCCGGTAGCCAGATCAATACCACCTGTAAGGATTACCATCGTCATACCTACTGATGCAATTCCAAGTACAGCAACCTGCCTTGCGATATTCAAAAGATTGCTCGTTGTACAGAAAGTACCGGTTCGAATTGTAAAAAAGAGAAACAATGCAATCATAACTACAAATATTGCTCTTTCTTTTAATGTATTTATTATCTTTGCCTTATTCACCTTTAGTCCTCCTTAATGGTTGAAGCGAATTTCATGATTGTTTCCTGTGTAAATTCTTCTTTTTTGAGCTCTCCGGTTATTTTTCCCTCGGACAGGACAAGAATCCTGTCTGACATTCCCATCAGTTCTTCCATTTCTGATGATATAAGAAGAATAGTCTTTCCGTTCTCAACCATATCATTCATCAACTTATAGATTTCATATTTAGCACCCACGTCTATTCCGCGTGTAGGCTCATCAAAAATAATAAAATCTGATTCTGCTGCCATCCATTTTCCCAGAATTACTTTTTGCTGATTTCCACCACTCAGATTTTTAACCTTTTGTTCTACGGATGGAGTTTTTATTTTCAGGTCTGCACGATACTTCTCTGCCAGTTCAAAAGTTTTCTTATTATTTATTACAGTTGCTTTTGAAATCCTTTTGAAGATCGGCATACAGATATTTTCCCTGATACTTGTCTCCAAAAGTGCTCCCTGATTTTTTCTGTCTTCCGGAACCAATGCGATTCCTAAATCTATTGCTTCTCTTGCGCTTTTAGGATTTATTTCCTTATTTTTATAAATAATTTTTCCGTCTGTCTTCTTAACTACACCAAAAATCATCTGTGCAAGCTCTGTTCTACCCGCACCTATAAGACCTCCAAGCCCAAGTATTTCTCCTTTTTTTATAGAGAGACTTATATTTTTGTCCCCATTACCCGATACATTTTCCAATCGCATCACTTCTTCATCTTTAATGCAATTCTTTCTTGGCGGATAACTTTCTTTAAGTTCTCTTCCAACCATAAGTGTAACAAGTTCATTCACGTTACTGTCTTTTGTGATCAGTGTTGTTACATATTCACCATCACGCAAAACAGTTATTCTCTCTGATAATCTGAATATTTCATCCAGCCTGTGTGATATATAAACAATTCCAACACCATCAGCTTTAAGCTTTTCCACAACTTTCATCATGCTTTCTACTTCAGCCTTTGTTAATGGTGCTGATGGTTCATCCATGATCAATACCTTCGCATTCTGCTGAATAGCCTTCGCTATTTCCACCATCTGCTGATAGCCTACCGTAAGATTTTTTACGGGTACGCTTGGGTCAATGTCAATATTGAGTGTCTTAAACACCTTTCTTGACTCCTCTTCCATCAATTTTCTGTTAATAACAACACCATTTTTTATAGGTCGCCCAAGAAATATATTCTCAGCTACCGATAATTCCTTAACATTATTAAACTCCTGATAAATGATCGCTATACCGTTTTCTGAAGCAAGCTTTGGTGTCATACTTGAGTATTCCCTACCATTAACTACTATTTTTCCTTCAGTTGGTATAACAGCTCCCGAGCAAGTTTTAATGAGTGTAGACTTTCCTGCCCCATTTTCACCTATAAGAGCATGAACTTCCCCTTCCTTTACATCAAAGGAAACACCGTTAAGAGCCACAACGCCCGGATATTTCTTAACTATATTCTCAAGCTTTAATATAACCTTACCTTCTGCCATGATTCTTCTCCTACTTTTGAATTGGAGGCGGAAAGACCGCCTCCCGTCAAAAGTTTTTAGTTATTTTTCTGTATAATAATCAGATACATTATCTTTGGTTACAGGGAAAATGTTTCTGTAAACGTTTTTACCATCCATGCTCTCACCTTCGCCAAGATCTGCTTCTGTAACTCCCGCCTCAGAAGAAAGGGCTACAAGCATTGTATATACATTATCTCCGATCGTTGTCGGAAGACCTGTGATCATTACTGACATTCTGTTGGATTCTCCTGCAAGCATCGCTGATAATTCTTCATCTGTTGCATCTGCTGCAAATACGCCCATGTCATCTGTAATTTCTCCGGCTGCCTTAAACGCTTCGTTTGCTCCTACAGCTCCGCCGCCGCCAATACAGCAAACAACCTTAACATTAGGATTTGCCTGAAGTATTGTCTCCATGGCTTCAAGTCCTTCCATTGCATCAATAGCCGGCTGCTGTGCTACAACTTTCGCATTTGGTGCAAGTTCCTTAAGCGCTGCAAGAATACCATTCTCTCTTTCAAGGAGAATCTCTGTCTGAGGATAATCAAGAACGGCAACTTCACATTCACCGTTATCAAATTTTTCGTTTATAAACTCAGATGCCTGTTTACCTATCTCATAGCCTAATGCTTCGTTATCTATAACCCAGTTAAGATCAGTGTTTTCCATTTCATTATCCCAGCACATAACCTTTATGCCTTCTGACTGAGCTTTTGCACAAACACTTTCTATAGCATTTGGATCTGACGGATTTACCATTATTACGTCACATCCACTACTTATATAATTTTCTATCTGCTCTATCTGTTTAGCTGAATTATCCTCACATGACATATATGTAAGTTCATTTCCGTCAGCTTTTGCCCTTGTTTCCATCTCTGTGCATGCGCCAGCCCACACCTGATTACTGAGTGACTGCACTGTAACACCGATTTTGATACCACCTGTAGAAGCAGTATCAGATGTCTCGGTTCCAGCAGCTGCTGTTGTCGATGCTGCGGATGACGCATTGCTTTCTGCTGTCTTTTCTGAACCACACCCCACCAATGTCGCTGCTCCGATCATGAGACAGATTAACAACGATAAGCCTTTTACCTTCATAGAAATCCTCCTTAAATAGTTTTATAAATTGTTTTATAAATGTTTTTCGATAATTAAAATAGCACAAAAAAAAGAACATCGTCAATATGTAAAAATAGTACAAATTGACAATGTCTTTTTATTTAAATTAAACAATTTTAGATATTTATCATAAATAGTTCTAATGCCTTTTATGAGATATTATCTATGTATTCATTTATAAAATAACCTGCTGCACCGGATGCAGATGCCTCCCTCTTTTTTATACTCGGTCGCAAAAATCCTGCATCCAGATCAAAAGTACTGTATGCAATGATTTTTTTGCTTAGCTCCATTAAATAATCCTCGATATAATAACCGACATATCCTCCAATGATTATTTCAGAGTCGAAAGAAGCTCTAAGATTAGTAATCAATAAAGCAAGATCATCTAAGTATTCATCCCATACTTTTTCGCAATCCTTATCTCCATTCTTCAATAATTCCATAAACTCTTCTAATGTCATCTCATCATTAAGCCTAAGATTAAGAGCTGATAAATATGCATCAGAACAACCTATTTTTCCGCAGTAGCATTTTCTTCCACCCGGATGAAGGATCATATGCCCAAATTCCCCGGCTTTCTGTCCCATTCCTCTGTATATTTTTCCATTTAAATATATAGATCCACCAACTGTATTACTTAATGAAATATACATCAGATTCTCAGTATCACTCGTACTCTCCGCCATTAAAGCGGCGTTCGCATCATTTTCAAAATATATAGGCAGGCTGATAGAGTTTTCCAGATTTTTAAGACTTAAATTTGTTACATTTAGTGCATGTGACCTTAAAAGCATTCTTGAACTGTTATCAACAATTCCGGCTATAGCTACTCCTACCCCCAATATCTTTGACTTATCAATGGCTGAATCATCTATAAATCCATTCAGCATCTTTGCCCATTCCTGACAATATGCAATGGTAGGTTCAAATTTCATTCTTATACGTTTATTAGAAACCAGCTGACCTGTCATATCTATTATAACCAAACCTATATGTGATCCGGTTATATCAACTCCAACCGAATACCTTAAATTTGGATTTACAATATTGTTCTTTGCCTTTCTTCCACCGGTTGATTCATAACTGCCATCTTCAATGATAATTTCTTCGTCCATCAGTCCCTTTAACCCTGCAAGAACTGTTGGCATACTTAAATTTAGATCACTTGCGATCTGTGCCTTTGAAGCACCTCCGCTATTCAATATATATCTGACTATTCTGGATGTGTTGTTTTTTGCCATTATTCCATACCCCTCGAGAAACTTTTATAAAAGATTTTACTTAACTATTCTAACTAAATATAGAATAAAGTTCAAGGAGAATCACTATTAAAATGTTATTTTCGCGCTTTAACACTTGACTTTGCAAAAGTACTTAATTAAAATATAGAAAATAAATTAATCAATTCAGAGAAGAGGAAAATCCATGGCTACGATACGAACTACCTATCATGATGATTATATTCTGGCTAGATTTTTTGGCAAATCATCAAATTATACCGAAATACCGAATGAACTTTTTAAGAAATATAATGTAAAAAAAGGTCTCAGAAATGATGATGGAACCGGTGTAAGGATCGGTCTGACACGCGTCTCTGATGTAGTCGGTTATGATGTTGATAAGGATGGCAATGTCGTACCTTGTGATGGAGATCTTCTTTATCGCGGATACAGTATAAGAGATCTTATTAAAAATCGTCAGGGAAACTTTGGCTTTGAGGAGACAAGCTTTCTTCTCTTATTCGGATTCCTTCCGACTAAAGATCAGTTCAAGGATTTCAAAAAAACTCTTTCTGACAGATATGATATGCCGGACAAGTTCCTGGTAAATGAAATCCTTCGTTCCCCCTCTAATGATCTGATGAACAGAATGCAAATGCTCACTCTTGCACTCTATAATTATGATGATGATCCGGATAATGTAGATGTATACGAAACAATGAGAAAGGGCCTTAACCTTATCTCCAAGTTTTCTGCACTTGCCTGCTATGCTTACCAGGCAAAGATGCATGACATGCAAAGAAAGAGTCTTGTAATTAACTATCCTGAGAAAAAATATTCTATAGCAGAGAATATTCTTCGTCTGATGAGAGCAGATGGTAAATTTACTCAGAGAGAAGCTAATGTTCTCGATGCCTTGCTTGTTATTCATGCCGATCACGGCGGCGGAAATAATTCAGCCTTTACCGATGTTGTTATAGGATCCACAGGAACAGATCTCTACTCTGCGATCTGCGGGTCTCTTGGTGCATTAAAGGGTCCTAAACATGGTGGTGCCAACATTTCTGTAGCAAAAATGATGAAGGAAGTAATCGATAAGATCGGATATACTTCTGATAAAAATAAAGTTGTTAAGGTTGTAAATTCCATTATGGATGGTGAAATGTTTGATCATTCCGGTCTCGTATATGGATTTGGACATGCCGTATATACCCTTTCAGATCCAAGAGCTGAAATAATACGCGAACTTGTTCACAGCCTTGCAAAAGAGAAGAAACTCGAAGACAGATTTAATTTCTATAAACTCTTTGAGGAAACTGTACATGAAGTCACCTTTGAAAGAAAGAACAAAACTCTTCCTACAAATGTTGATTTTTATTCCGGTTTTGCATATGAAATGCTTGGTATACCGATAGAGCTTTATACTCCATTATTTGCAATCGCCAGAGTCTCAGGCTGGGTTGCTCATAATGTTGAGAACAAGCTTTATGATGGCAGGATAATGAGACCGGCAACAAAATATGTCGGAGAAAGAAAAGATTTTATAAATTTCGAATCAAGAAGATAATTTTCATTCATATAAAACGGCTTTTGTATTTTTAAGAATGCAATAGCCGTTTTTATATTTTTTTCCTGATTTCTTCAAAATTTGTACACAGTATTTGTTTTATACTGCATATTATACAGAAGTCATGAAATCAGGAGGATGAAAAATTGAAAAAAATTAAAAAGCTTTTTACAGCGGCTATTGCTGCTGTTTTAATATCAACAGTAAGTTTTACAACATCTGTTTTTGCTGCAATTCCAATTGCTGAAACAACTTCCGATACATACAACAGCGAAGCTGAAACATATTATAATATGCTTCCTTCAGGTATCAGAGAAGCCTTTGAATCACAGGGCTGGACCATCCACATAAAAGATATTGATACAGTAAACGCTGAGGCAGTCTCTCTCGGTGCAAATTTATCAGAAGATGAATACGTCGCAGGGTTCACGGAAACGAACAGTAAAACAATAGTACTTGTTGATCAATATACCGGATACGCTCTTAACCACGAAATGGGTCATTTCGT
>JAIKZC010000487.1 GCA_024682575.1 Lachnospiraceae bacterium
CTCATATCGTTTCCGGTCAATACGGAATAATTCACGATATAGAGACCGTCCTCGTCTGCATCTCCGGACAAATAATAATCATCAAGTGAATTGACTTTTATTCCATGATCTCTAAGCATCTCATTTAATTCTTTTGTTTCTATCCCCAGATTTAATTTCAAGAGAAAATGCAGCCCGGAATCATTTTCGATGATCCTACAGGAATCAGCTATAGGGCTTTTCTCTACAGCTTCAATTATGCTTTTCCTTTGCCGCATATAAAAAAGCCGCATCCTGTTTATATGCTTTTCAAAATATCCTTTTTTGATAAACTCAGCCAGAATATACTGCTCAAAATTTGAGACCGTGCAGGCATAAAAGGACATTGTTTCATAATAACGGTTCGCCAGATGAACCGGCAGAACCATGTAGCTAATTCGTATCGTAGGAGAAAGTGATTTCGAAAAAGTATTTATATATATGACCTTCTCACAGCCGTCGATTGAAAAGAGCGGCGGTATCGGTTTTCCTCCTGTGCGGAATTCACTGTCATAATCATCTTCTATGATATACCTTTTCTCGCTTTCATTGGCCCAGGCAAGCACTTCATACCTTCGGCTTGCAGGCATTGTGATCCCTGTCGGGAAATGATGATTCGGGCATATATGAGCTATATCTGCATTTACCCTGTCAAGTTCTGATACTGTTATCCCGCTTTCATCAATAGAGGCAAACCTGCATTCTATATCGCGTTCTTTGTAGATCTTTTCAAGCTTTTTATATCCCGGATTTTCTATCGCATAAATCTTATCTTTCCCCAGAAGCTGAGTAATAATTCCGTATAAATACTCTGTTCCGGCACCCACGATTATCTGGTCAGGATCAACGAGCATTCCCCTGAAGGATTTCAAATGCCCTGCTATTGCCTCCCTGAGTTCTCTTACTCCACCTGACGGAGACCTTTTCATGAGTTCGTTTTTTCTATTGGATATTATTTCCCTTGAAACCTTTGCCCATACAGAAAAAGGAAAATTATCCGGATCTGTTCCATTGTTCGAAAGGTCATAGACAATTTCCGTATCCTCTTTCGGAATATGAATGTCATAGGAAATATCAGTTTTAACTTCGGGCATTACCGTACCGGCAATATCCGATACATAATAGCCACGCTTTGGAAGGGTGTAGACGTATCCCTCACTCACCAACTGGTCATAAGCATTTTGAATCGTAATGGTACTAATCCCGTTATTATTCGCGAAAGTCCTTTTGGACGGCAGTTTTTCATCAGCCGCCAGTTTCCCCGAAATTATATCCCTCTTAAGGCAATTGTAAAGATATAGATACAGCGGTCCTTTAACATCCTGCATATCATACGTAAGCATAAAATACTCTCCTGACTGGAATCTATAATTATATCGTTTTGAATATTTTTTTATAGTCAGTTTTATTATAATATTGTATTCATTCAAAAACAAGGAGGCTATTGAAATTGGAAAATACACAGTATGAACTTAATAAAGGACTCGCACAGATGCTTAAGGGCGGTGTCATCATGGATGTAACAACTCCCGAACAGGCAAAGATCGCAGAAGCTGCAGGCGCATGCGCAGTAATGGCTCTCGAGAGGATACCTGCTGATATCCGTGCTGCGGGCGGCGTTTCCAGAATGAGCGATCCAAAAATGATAAAAGGAATTCAGGAAGCAGTAAGCATTCCTGTCATGGCTAAATGCCGTATCGGACATTTCGTTGAGGCACAGATCCTCGAGGCAATAGAGATCGATTATATTGACGAATCCGAAGTATTGTCCCCTGCAGATGATATTTACCATATCGACAAAACTCAGTTCAAGGTTCCTTTTGTCTGCGGTGCCAGAGATTTAGGTGAAGCTTTGAGACGTATCCGAGAGGGTGCTTCAATGATCCGCACCAAGGGTGAGCCCGGTACAGGAGATGTAGTACAGGCAGTTCGCCACATGAGAAAAATGAATTCGAAGATCCGTAAGGTAGTTTCATTAAGCGAGGATGAATTATTCGAAGAAGCAAAGAAACTCCAGGTTCCCTATGATCTCCTTTTATATGTTCATAAAAATGGAAAGCTTCCGGTTGTAAACTTTGCAGCAGGTGGTGTCGCAACTCCGGCAGATGCAGCCTTGATGATGCAGCTCGGAGCAGAAGGTGTATTCGTAGGAAGCGGTATCTTTAAGTCCGGTGACCCTGCAAAGAGAGCTTCAGCCATTGTTCAGGCAGTTACCAATTTCAAAGATGCCAAACTTATCGCAGAGTTATCTGAGGATCTGGGCGAAGCAATGGTCGGTATCAATCCCTCCGAGATCAAGATCATCATGGAAGAAAGGGGTAAATAATGCGTATTGGAGTGCTTGCCGTTCAGGGAGCTTTCATTGAACACGAAAAAATGCTGGAAAGACTTGGAGCAGAAACGGTTGAGATACGGCAGAAAAAAGACTTCGAAAATCTAGACGGACTGATCCTTCCCGGCGGTGAAAGTACGGTACAGGGGCAGCTTTTGAAAAAGCTTGATCTTTTTGATGATATAAGAGATTCCATAAATGCCGGACTTCCGGTACTTGCGACCTGCGCCGGTCTAATCCTTCTGGCAGAAAAAATTGAAAATGACGATACCGTTCATTTTGGAACCCTTCCCGTAACCGTAAAAAGAAATGCCTACGGACGCCAGCTCGGAAGTTTCACGAGCAATTCATCCTTAGGAAATATAAATGATTTTCCATTTGTTTTTATCCGCGCGCCTTATATAACAAAGGCCGATCCACAGGTGGAAATCTTATCAGAAGTGGACGGAAATATCGTTGGCGTAAGATACAAAAATCAGATTGGGCTCGCCTTTCATCCGGAGATGACGGATGATACAAGGATACATGAGAAATTTATAGATTTATGCCGGACTGCAGCAACTAAAGCTGCATAAATATAAGAAAATAGGGATGCATTTCTGCACCCCTATTTTTTATTTAATAATATAATATCCCGTGAGGTTATCACCCTTAAAGCTTATACCATTAATTTCCGGATAATAATCATATTCTGTTTTTTTGCATTTATAATATTTATTCTCGAACTTGATCTTAACGCTCTTCAAATTATTGTTTTTATCCAACTTCACTTTAACCGTATCGTAAGTAGATACTTCATAAGGCATGATCGTATATGTAAGTCCCTTATCACCCTTTGTGCTTTTCTTTAAGTATTTTCTTAAAGACTTGTCCTTA